>JADEXV010000355.1 GCA_015206945.1 Nostocales cyanobacterium LEGE 12452
GCAATAACCCGATAACAAAACCTAAAACACCACCTAAAGTTACAATAGCTTGCAATTCATTTTTGACAATTCCCTCAATTGCAGCTTCTAAATCAGCCGGTGAAGTTGATTTTACCCGGTCAACTATCACTTCATCTATCGATAAAATTGGAATCGCCTGTGCCACAATTGCTTCTAAATCTTTTTCTAAATATTTCTCTAAAATTAGAGCCAACTCTTGACTCATTACTTCTAAAGAAGTACTGACAACTGGTGAAGTACTAACACGATTCAAGAGCACTACAGCAATATTTTCCCAATCAACAGAATCAGTTAATCCTTGTAAAAAATCGCTGCCACTATTTTGCAGGTAATGGCGGACACTTTCGCGGGTGGTTTTTCGGAGTTGGCGCACCGTACCCATTGGCAAGTTTTGTAATGATAAATTTTGCAGCAATTTTTTAATGCGATCGCGGATCTGCAAATCTTGAGTCAATTCCTGCAAGCGACTATTAGCAGCCTCTTTTTCATCCAAACAAAAAGTTCGTAGGCGTGTAAGAGTATTACGTAAGCCAAACAAATTTGCTACTACCCAATAAGTCCCACTGGTTTTTTCGCGGAAGCCTTCATCGATAATTTGAATGGTGCGATCGGTCAAAAAATCAACTATCGTTTGGCGGAGCAGATCCGGCGGTAAAACTATTTGCAATAACCAATCAGCAAGCCGCGTAGCTTGTTCTTCGCTCAGTTGAAATTCCAGCAATATCTGGTCAAAAATTTGATTGATCTGCGCTTCTAAAAAATCTTCACGCCGCGCTAAAACCTTGAGCAATCGTGGCAAGGACTCCCCTAGTAAATCCCGCAAAATTCCCGCTACAATTTTGGCACTTTTCTCGTTTTTATCTGTTTTGATTTGTTCAATTGCCAACCGCAACAACCAGAGAATTGCTGATTGCACGCGTTCTGTTTGCAACAAACGCCGTGCTAGATTTTGCAATTCTTGTGGTGTCAATAGTGACCCCATGATTGTATTAGAAATGTTCTTAGCCAGACGTTCTTGATTGCGGGGGATCAATCCAGGGGTGAAGGGTACTCTTCGTCCAGCGATATAAATTGCTCGGTAAGGACGGAACAACATTTTGATGGCTATATCATTTGTGAAATAGCCAATAATTCCACCCAGTACCGGGGGAGACACGTAAAGCCAAAGATGAGACCAGTCCAAGGGAAGAATTAAAAAAGTTAGGAGGTTAGAGCTTAGGTTAGGAGTTAACAGTAGAGAGGCGATTAATCGCGTCTGTACAAGAGTTAGGAGTTAGGAATGATAAATTTTATATGAGAATTTATCACTACTCATAATTCATAACTTTTAACTAATAACTCCTAACTTACTAAGCACTAGCACTCCCATCATACCGTTCGCAATGGGGTAGTGTGTGGCAACTGCAAAACCAACTTGATGAGCTAACTCTATTTGCTCTTTGCCGATGGGAAAGCGATCTAAGCTGGGACTGATGTAAGCATATTCTTCTTTTAAGCCTAAATAATTGGCAACTGGCACTACAAAACTGTCCAGATACAACTGCTGAAAGGCGCGTAGCTGAGGATTACTCGGTCGATGAAAGTCTAAAATTGCGGCTTTAGCTCCCGGCTTCAAAACCCGGTGTAGCTCTTGGAGACTGCGGGGAATATCTTTAACATTTCTTAAACCATAGCCCATTGTTGCGGCATCAAATTGGTTGTTGTCAAAGGGTAAATTGAGAACATCAGCTTCTACCCAGCTGATAGCAGGTTGGGGGTACTGCCAATGTGAGCGTTCTTTAGCTTTTTCTAGCAGGTTTGGGGAAAAATCTACTCCATACACCTGTCCTGCTGCTCCTATACGTCGTGCCAAACGTAAAGCTAAATCACCACTACCGCAACACAAATCTAATGCAGTATCTCCTGGTTTAGCTGCACTCCATTTTACTGCCATTTCCTTCCAGATTCGATGCTGTCCCAGACTCAACCAATCGTTCAACTGGTCATAAACTGGAGCAATACGGTTAAAAATGGACTGAATTTCGTTAGTCATTGGTCAATAAGTCATTGATCGTTAGTCATTCGTCATTTGCCAAAGATAAAGGACAAATGACTGATGACAACTACACAATACCTTAATGGGAGTGACTACTAGTCAGGGCGATCGCCACTAGTTGTGCTGATAAATTAATTAGCACCAATTCATCTTCTCGCAAGGTGCAAGGTTGTTTCCACTGGAGCGACAATACACCCAAAAGTTGATTGCGGTAGCTAATTGGGATGACTAAATGTGCTTGCACACCCGTATTTTGGTAGTGAATCGCATCAACTAACTTCGTGTCTTTAAGTACATTTAAGGAAACTTGCATTTGTCCCGTGGCGATCGCTTCCCTGGTTAATGGGTCAAGAGATAGCCAATTTTCTATTGTACCTGTGTCGCTGTAAGTTCCTTGAGTTGCAACCAGAGTATTTCCATCTGTAAGTTGTAAAATACAGCCGTCTGCCCCAAAAGTTTCACTCACAGCCCTAGCAATAGGAGCAAGAGTTTCTTCTAAGTTAGAAGCTGCTTGAGTTACCTGTACCAAAACACTCAGCAACGCCATTTGAGCATGAGCGCGGCGTAATTCTTCTGTACGTTGCTTGAGCAAGTCGTAGGTTTCGGCTGCTCTTTGCACTACTGCCTTCAGCTCCCCTGGGTCCCAAGGCTTGGTGATATATTTGTAAACTTGTCCGGCATTAATTGCTTCTACCAAGTCTTCAATATCAGTAAATCCAGTGAGAATTATTCTTACTGTATCGGGAAACTGAGGTACAGTCTTGCTGAGAAACTCAGTCCCTTTCATTTCTGGCATCCGTTGATCGGAGATAATCACTGCTACCTCCCCTTCTGCTGCCAAAACTTGTAGAGCGTTCACCCCACTATCAGCTTTCAGAACATTAAAGTCACGTCGAAATGTGCGATAAAGTAAATCGAGATTATCTGGCTCATCGTCAACTACCAGTATTTTCAGCTTTTTTGGTCGTTCGAGAGTCATAACTTGAGATTGGACTTTATCAATTTCGAGATTGGGTTTATCCATAGATATTTCCTTTAAATATTTACTCTCTTGTTATATTCCATACCAAGTTTAGTTGAGAAGAGCCGAAAATAACCAAGGGTTTATACGGAGTTATTTTGCATATATTAGAACGCTAATAGTGAGGCCTACAGAGGAAATTTACCTGCCCAAATATCTGAATTAAAAAATGTTGCGCGATAAAAACCAACTAAATTAACGAAACTATGGCAGTTTTGATCGTAGATGAGGTGTAGGTCTGGGTATAGATTAGAATAATACTTGCTCATGAGGTATTAATTAACCTCTCAAGTTGAAGCTCGCACTCCGATTATGACTGATCTACCACCCAACACTCAGAATCCCGAAGACAATGCTAACAATGATGTAGCACAAGAGTTACTGCGAAGGCTGAGGCAAAAACAAGGCAACTGGGTGGAATGGGGAGCCGCGATCGCCTCGTTGCTAAAAACCGGTTTCAACCCCCAAGAAATTTTTGAGGCGACTGGATTTGAGCCGATTCAACAAAATCAGGTGGTTGTTGGTTCTCAAGTTTACAATTCTTTGGAAAAGTTTGGAGTATCGGAAGCCACGCGATCGCACTACACCACACGCGGCAGCGATGTTTTATACGAGCTACGTTTACTTACTCAAGAAGAACGCGCCGCCGCCGCCGAACTAATCTTCGTCCACAATGTTGATGCTGATGAGGCACGGGATATAGCCAAAG
This sequence comes from Nostocales cyanobacterium LEGE 12452, assembly GCA_015206945.1. Lineage (GTDB taxonomy): Bacteria > Cyanobacteriota > Cyanobacteriia > Cyanobacteriales > Nostocaceae > Nostoc. The sequence goes on from JADEXV010000355.1 coordinate 3,787, forward strand.
CACTTAAAGAGTTCTCTTATTACCGCACTTTACCAGAAGGATTTTCTGCTCATCCTGGGGATGCTGTTGCTCACCAAGTTTGGAAACTGGCACGCCAAAATGCAGATTTACAGCAGCGATCGCGCCTAATCGCCAAAGGTTTGCGCTTTGCTCATACGCCAGGTGCAAGGCAAAAAATCGAACAACTACTGACTGATTTTACTACCGTTCCCCAGCGTCCAGCGCCAATTTTACCGTTTTACCGTCTGGAATTTGAAGAACAGTTACCCCGAATCTTGCCCGTAGTAGGCGAGTTGCCATTATCACGGCAAGACTTGCAAGCTGTGCCCATACTGACAGAAATTGAACCATTTCGGTTGGTCAAGTTTTCTGGAGAGCAAGCTTGGGTACCCTTACCAGGTTGGCAAGTGTTATTGGCGGCAGAAGATCCAGTAGTGATTTTAGCGAATAGCGATCGCTTTCCCATCCAAACCCAAAGCCAAACAGGCCCAGTTGTAGTAGTAATAGATCGTGCCCAACGAGAATGGGATGCCTCCAGCTATTTTGTTGTTGAAAATGGTGGTGAATTAGATTTCCAATGGTTTGAAACTGAGCCAGAAATTCCTCTACTAGGACAAGTTATTATCATTGTGCGTCCTAAGAAAATTCTGGATGAAGAATTAACTAAAGATTCATGGCAGATTGACGAATAAATTCAATTTTAGACGAGCTAACTGCGTAAAACTCCCACACCTTAAGGTGTGGGAGTTTTGAAGATTAAACTAATTGGAGCAAAAATCTCAACACGATTGAGTTAAAGAAAATGGTAGGTTCGGTTCAAGAACTAAACCCAAAATTTTCGGCAATTTATTGGGTTTGCCTTGATACCATTACTAGATAAGCAATCTACAACTCAAGCTATGCAGTTTACGGTTTTTGAAGCTAAGACCAACCGTATTGCAACAAATTTATTAAGAAATTAAGTATTTTTTCTGTTATTTTAACTTTTACTGTACTTTCATATTTTATCACCACAATTAACTATTGAGAAAAAAATTCCTATTTTTTTCAATTTAGTTTAATCACAAAATAAAGGCAATGGATTTTCAGTTGACAGCAATGACTTAAACATTGTGTAACGTAACTATTACTCATTTGTAGCGGAACAAGGAATTTTCCAAAAATGTCTCTCACAAAACGTTGCTTGGCAGAATTTATCGGCACATTTTGGCTTGTTTTAGGTGGCTGTGGTAGTGCTGTTCTAGCCGCAGCCTACACAGCAGATGCTGCAAAAATCAGCGAGAATACTTCTTTTCCCTTGGGTATTGGATTAGTAGGTGTATCTTTGGCATTCGGGCTTACTGTCCTCACGGGGGCTTATGCTTTTGGTCATATTTCTGGTGGTCATTTTAATCCAGCTGTTTCCTTTGGACTGTGGGCAGGTAAGCGCTTTCCGGGATCTGACTTACTACCTTATATCGCCTCTCAAGTAATCGGTGCAGTTGTTGGTGCGGGCATTATCTACCTGATTGCTAGCGGCAAAACTGGATTTATCCTGACTGGCTCCAACCCACTGGCTACCAACGGTTACGGTACTCATTCTCCAGGTGGTTATACACTGTTTGCTTGCTTCATTAGTGAAGTTGTAATGACTTTCATGTTTCTGCTGATTATTCTGGGTGTAACTGACAGCCGCGCTCCTAAAGGATTTGCACCACTGGCAATTGGTTTTGGACTCACCTTGATTCACCTGATTAGCATTCCTGTAACCAATACCTCGGTTAATCCTGCCCGTAGTACTGGAGTTGCTCTATTTGCGGGTGTACAAATGTTTTCACAAGTCTGGCTGTTCTGGATAGCTCCGATCTTGGGGGCTATTTTAGCAGGATGGTTGTACGTAGCCGTCTTTAGTGAATCAACTGTAGATGAACGGCAAAATATCAAAGAACTAGTCTAATTTTCTTAACAATCCCCTAACTGAACAAATTAACCAAGCGTTATATCTTCAGTCAGGGGATTGACATAATAT
>JADEXV010000356.1 GCA_015206945.1 Nostocales cyanobacterium LEGE 12452
GCGCAATTTCAAATTGCCGCAACATGAAGCCAATCAAACCGAAGGCTCCGTGTAGGGCAACGAATGGCCACAAACCACCCAATTGGAACCAACGGGTGAGGTTGCCTTGGGCTTCTGGTCCCCACAACAGCAATAGGGAGTGTCCCATACTGTCGGCGGGGGTGGATACTGCCACTGTCAAGAAGTTAGCACCCTCTAGGTAGGAGGAGGCTAATCCGTGGGTGTACCAAGAGGTGACGAAGGTGGTACCGGTCAGCCAACCGCCTAGTGCTAGGAAGGCGCAGGGGAATAGTAGTATCCCTGACCAACCTACGAATACGAAGCGATCGCGCTTGAGCCAGTCGTCTAGAACGTCAAACCACCCTCTACTAGGGGCACGTCCAACTGCGATGGTCATTAGAGCAAATCTCCAAATGTTTATAAGTACAGGTTGTATCTATATTATAGATGGCCATATAAAAGCCTTCCATAAGCAGAAAGTTAACCAGGTTGTTAACCAAGTTTACAATTTTTTACACACCTTTAATCATATTAGGTGTAAATCGCTAATTTTTCTAGGGGTTTTGTCATAAAAATTAATTTTTTATCTCAATGAGGTGGGAGAGATGCGAGAAATCGCGTCTCTACTGGGGAGTGGAGGGAGAAAGGAGAGTGGAAAGTTAGTTGATAGTTGACAGTTGCCCACTGTCAATTAACTGTCCAATGCCCATTTCCCTAGAATCAGTCAGCTGACGCTAAAATGAGTCCACAGTTAAATTTGATTATTGCTAAATGTTTACCATCGATTTAAGCATCAGAAACACTGCTTTCCCTATCTCTGTACAACGTAAGTCAGCAGAGGATGCTGAAGCTGTCTATCAGCTGATTTTGGCAGCAATACGCTCTGGTAACCCTGACATTGTGGAACTCAAGTGTGAGGGCAAGACAGAGAAAAAAATTGCTGTCCGCGCTAGTGAAATTTCTGGGGTGCAGATTGTTCAGAAAGATGGTACAACCCCTGGTGGTGGTAGGCCACCTGGATTTTTTGCTGTAGCTGCTGAGTAAGCAAGGTTGACAAATGGCTCAAGTGGGCATTGAGGTCAAGGATTTAAATTTCAATTGGCCTAATGGAGAGAAAGTTATCAAATCTTGCTCTTTGGAAGTACCAAAGGGCGAATTTTGGATGCTCTTGGGTACAAATGGCAGTGGGAAATCAACGTTACTTAGACTGCTGGCGGGGCTACTAGCTCCTGAGTCTGGGGAAATTCGGGTTTTGCATCCCGTTGGCTTTGTCTTCCAAAATCCGGATCATCAACTGGTGATGCCAACGGTTGGTGCTGATGTGGCTTTTGGATTGGTGGAAGAGAAGTTACCGCCTGCTGCCACTAGAGCAAGGGTTGAGGAGGCACTAGGAGCGGTGAATTTGCTTGCCCTCCTACGACGCCCTATCTATGCACTCTCTGGAGGACAGAAACAGCGAGTAGCGATCGCAGGTGCGATCGCCCGTCGCTGTGAAGTCTTATTATTAGATGAACCCACTGCCTTACTAGATCCAGATAGCCAGTTGGATTTAGTTGCTGGTGTCCGCCGCCTTGTCAAAAGTCGAGGTATTACAGCCCTTTGGGTGACACATCGATTAGATGAGCTAAATTACTGTGACGGCGCTTTCTTGCTAGAAAAAGGCTCTTTGGTTGATAGTGGTGAAGCCGAACGTCTCAAACAACGTCTGATGGAGGTACACAGTGAAGCCTCTTAATTCAGTGCTGAGTGCTGAGTGCTGAGTAATGAGTGAATAAGTAAAATTCATTGTACTTAGCACTCCTGAATAGTACTAAAAAAGAACTGTAACGCGCCTTTTAAATAAAGGCGCGTTTTAAGTTGGTGCGTCTATCTGAGGCTTGAGTTTTGTAAGGCTGCCGTATTTTTTATTCTGTGTAGCATAGTGTTACAGACTATGCATCAATTATTATAAAACTTATGAATGAATTTTGTTAACTCTAGAAAATTGTGATTAAAAACCATGCCCCGTTCCTTACTCCAAGCCGTTTTGTTAGTGGACGGCTACAATATCATAGGCGCTTGGCCTTGCCTTAAAAAAACGCGTGATAGCGTTGGATTAGAGGCTGCACGGGGCGAACTTGTGGAAGCGATGACTGGTTATAGTGCGTTTCAAGGTTACACAACTCAGATAGTTTTTGATGCCCAATATCAGAATAGCTCTAGTAATAAAGAAATTATTACTGAGCTTTTATCTGTTTATTACACTGATTTTGGGCAAACAGCAGATACTTATATCGAAAAATCCTGCGCTTCTTTTCGCCACCAAATAGCCCAATCTTTGATTTCTCGTGTGATTGTTGCTACATCAGATCGGGCACAGCAGTTGATGATCCAAGGGTATGGGGCTGAATGGTTGTCGGCACAGCAACTCTGTGGGGAAGTGGAAACCACCGTTTGCCGGATGCGACAAAAGTATCATACGCGTAAACAATCTAAGAGTCGGTTTTTAGCTAATGCCATTGATGCTAAGGCGCGGCAGCGTCTGGCTGAATTACGAATGGGATTACAGTAGATATTTAGTATCTCAGAGTCTCTGCTTAAGTTCCTGAATCGATTTTGGCTGCAAAATTTCTATAAATTAACTATCTAAAAAAAATATTGGCGAAAGTACTTGCCAAATACTATTTTTAGCCCTACTATTATAAATCGTGAGTGGTCCTCAGTAGCTCAGTGGTAGAGCGATCGACTGTTAATCGATTGGTCGCTGGTTCGAATCCAGCCTGGGGAGTTTATCAATTTTGGATTTTAAATTTTGGATTCTAGATTATCCATCAGAGACTTATGGTCGCTTGACTCGACTGTGACGTTTCTGAATCATGGGTCTTTTGGTGCTTGTCCTAAACAAGTGCTGGAATTTCAACAAAGATTGCGATCGCAACTCGAACATGAACCCTTACGCTTTTTTGGTAGGGAATGGGAACCTCTGCTAGATGATGCCAGAAGTAAGCTGGCGGCGTTTGTGGGTGCTGATGTGCAGGATTTGGTGTTTGTCCCCAATGCGACGACTGGCGTTAATTCGGTGTTAAGGTCGCTGACATTTTCACCAGAGGACGAAATACTTACAACCAACCATGAATATAATGCTTGCCGCAATGCACTTGATTTTATTGCCAGTCGCACTGGTGCGCGGGTGGTAGTGGCAAAAATCCCTTTCCCGATTGACTCGCCACAGCAAGTAGTAGCAGCAGTAATTGAGCGAGTTTCAGCAAAAACCCGATTAGCACTTTTGGATCATGTTACTAGCCAGACAGGGTTAATCTTCCCGATTCAAGAGTTGGCGAAGGAGTTGCAACAACGGGGTGTAGATACATTGGTCGATGGGGCACATGTGCCTGGAATGATTTCTCTCGATTTACGAGAGATTGGGGCAACTTATTACAGTGGAAATTGTCATAAATGGCTGTGTGCGCCCAAAGGGGCAGCATTTTTGTATGTGCGGCGAGATAAACAGTCAGAAATTCGTCCTCTGACAATTAGCCACGGGACAAATTCGCCACGCACTGATAAAAGCCGCTTTCAGTTGGAATTTGACTGGACAGGTACAGACGATCCTACAGCTTATATGTGTGTACCAGAAGCGATCGCTTTTATGGGTTCTTTGCTACCTGGTGGGTGGAAAGAATTGAGACAGCAAAATCATCAGCTAGTGTTGCAGGGAAGACGGCTACTTTGTGAAGCGTTAGAAGTGCAGCCGCCTTGTCCAGAGGAGATGATTGGTTCAATGGCGGTTGTGCCAATGCCTACGACTTTGGAAAACCGCGATTTTATGTCTATACATGATGAGTTATTTGATAAGTTTGGTATTCAAGTGCAGGTGATGCCGTGGCAGGAACAACCTCGGCTGTTGGTAAGGATTTCGGCGCAGATTTACAATACTTTAGAGCAGTATGAGTATTTGGCAAAGGTATTAAAGGGATTGTGCTGTTAATCTAGTTTAGGAAACTGGCGATCGCATCAAGGGTATGTTTTGCATTTGTAGCAGTAAACATTGGGCCATTTGCCAAATAAATATTTTTATTAGATGCCACGTTTAAGGCAAAAGACACGATGAATCGCCGTCTCTACAAATCGGTCTTTCGTAGAGACGGCGATTCATCGTGTCTTTGCGATCTGCAAAGAGATTATGGGGCTAGTGGTATTCTTTTAGGTGATTGCACTTAAAATTGCTGAAACTAGGATAACGCTTTACATGACTTCTGGAACGCTGCCTGCTAATCCTTTTGTGACTGCGGGGATGATTGAAGATCCCAGGCTGTTTGTCGGTCGTAAAGATGAATTACACGCGATCGCATCTCGGATGAAGGGCGATCAGCCTACAAGTATAAATATAGTTGGTGAGAAGCATATTGGTAAATCTTCGTTGCTGCATTATTTCGTTCGGACTTGGGAGCAGCGAGTATTAAACAATAGCAATAATTATGTGGTAATTTACCTACCTTTACGGGGTGTAGATTGCCAAACTGAAACGGGTTTTTATGAGGCTGTAGCCGAAGGTTTACTGAATCACGTTCAGGGATGGCAACAACGCAGTCTGCAAAATTGTTGGAAGACTAAACCGCTTAATCGGCAAGCATTTTCAGATGCGGTTAAGCAATGGAAACAGCAAGGAAAGCTACCTGTTCTCTGTCTGGATGATTTTGAAAGCCTTTTGAAATATCCCGATCAATTCGATAATGGATTTTATGACAATTTGCGATCGCTAATGGATAGCAACGCCTTGATGCTAGTGGTGGCTTCCCGTAAACAACTGGATGTTTATGCTAATGAGCATCGGTTTGTCTCTAGTTTTTTCAATATTGGTCACACGATTTCTTTGAAAGAACTAACTACAGATGAGGCTATTGAACTGTCGCGCTTACCAACTCACTCTACAATTGGTGCTGCTTTGAGTGTAGACGAACAGAATTGTGCCCAGCAATGGGGCGATCGTCATCCTTACAAGTTGCAATTGGCTGGTTACTATTTGTGGGAAGCACGTCAACAAGGCAAGGCAATCAAGTGGGCGAAACAGCAGTTTAAACAACAGCTTGGAGATCCTAAATCGAAACCAAAAGGAAAATGGTGGCAATCATTGCTGGGTTGGTTATGGGATATACCGTTGCGTCTGGGTCGTCTAGCCACATTCATTGGTACGAGTTGGGATGATGTTCAAAACAGGATCATCGGAATGTTGATTCTGCTTGTGATTGGTTTGAGTCTGGTGCGTGTGCTAACTCTGCCTCAAGTACAGGAGTGGTTGGCAAAAATTTTTAACTTTGTGAAATAGTGATGAGTAACAAGTCCCCAATATCAGGCTTTTGGAATTATGTGACTGAATGCGTGCGCCTGTTGTATTGGATTTACTTCAAGCCTTTTACCTTTGAACGCTGGCTGCGGGATATTCATCCAGAACTGAAGCCGACAGATAACCCTTTTGATAAACGGGCTGAATTTCGTACTAACCCCCGCCTGCGTTGCTATGCTGGGCAAGCTTGGTGCCTAACTGCTGTAGTTCCGGGGGTCGCTGTGTTGCTGGTAGCACCAGTTTACACTCTGTTTAGTGGTGAGTCATTTGAGTGGTTCAACAGCTGTGTTTTTTTGGTGGGCTGGTTTATAGGAAGGGTTGTTGACCGTGGTAGTAATAAAAATAGGCTAGTTATTTTCCTTGTTGCTCTCGTTAGCATATTTTTGTCATATCAATTTTTATCAGGCGTGGCGGGAGGCGTGGCGTTAGGCGTGGCGTTAGGCGTGGCGTTAGGC
>JADEXV010000527.1 GCA_015206945.1 Nostocales cyanobacterium LEGE 12452
AGGCATCATGTAAAAATAACTTGAACAATTTACCGAATAGTTAGATGATCATAATGTAACCGAATTAAAGGCTTAGATGTCTGTTAACCAGGTAGTAGAAAGCATTCACGACAAGTATGATTCGTTAAAGCCCTATTTGAACGAGAAAACACGGCGTATTTGGGCTGCAATCGAAGCCCGAAGCCTGGGTTGGGGAGGTGTGAGTCAGGTTGCGCTCGCAACTGGACTATCCCGGACTACAATCCATGCAGGGATACAGTTATTGTTAGACGCTTCAGGGGAAGAAACCTTGAATGACAATAGTAATCGAATTCGTTCGTCAGGTGCTGGACGTAAACTACTTGAAGAAAAAGACGCGATGCTGCTATCGGATTTAGAGTCGCTGATTGAACCAATGACGCTGGGAGACCCAGAATCTCCTCTAAAATGGACTTCTAAAAGTGTGGTGAAACTGGCTGCTGCATTAAACCTTGGGGGACATAGAACTAGTTCTAAAAGTGTTTACAACTTGCTTGAATCACTTGGCTACAGCTTACAATCAAATCGTAAAACCCGTGATGGCTCATCTCATCCAGATAGGGACGACCAATTTTTACATATTTCCAACCAAGTCTTGCACTTTCAATCCCAGAACGAACCCGTAATTTCAGTTGATACCAAAAAAAAAGAATTAATTGGAGATTTTAAAAATTCTGGAACCGAGTGGTGTGAGAAGGAACAGCCGATTGAGGTGAAGATGCATGATTTTGTTGACCCCAAATTGGGCAAGGCAATTCCCTACGGAATTTATGACTTAACCTCAAATCAAGGATGGGTGAATGTTGGCATTGACCACGATACAGCAGAGTTTGCAGTCGAATCTATTCGTCATTGGTGGTACTCAATGGGAAAAGAAATTTATCCAAAAAGCCAGCATATAATGATTACGGCTGATTGCGGTGGCAGTAATAGTTATCGCTCCCGATTGTGGAAATTGAAGCTACAAGAACTAGCAACCCAGACTGGTAAAAGTATTCACGTATGCCATTTTCCTCCAGGTACAAGTAAATGGAATAAGATTGAGCATCGCTTGTTTTGTCACATTACCCAAAACTGGCGAGGCAGACCATTGACCAGCTTGCAAGTTGTGATTAATCTAATTCGCAATACTACCACTACACAAGGATTAGAAGTTGAGGCTAGATTAGATCCAAATCTCTACAAAACGGGAATCAAAGTTACAGACCAAGAGCTTGATACTATTGCAATCGAACGAAATTATTTTCATGGTGAGTGGAACTATATTATAAAACCCAAAGTAGGCACTTAATTGTTCAAGTTATTTTTACATAACTCCT
>JADEXV010000528.1 GCA_015206945.1 Nostocales cyanobacterium LEGE 12452
CCATTCCCCACTGCTTTATCCAAGGACACTGTTGCTACTACATTTTGGGTATTTACCATTGCTGTAATTGTTGGTTCAGTCCAACGCACTAACCAACTAGGTTGAATGCCAAAAATCACAATCAGCACAGCTAAAATTGCAGCTGGGATGCGATCGCTCCAATACACACGTGGTAAGTTGGTAACTGATGCAGACAGGCGTCCAAAAAAGGCGCGGTTGACGAGAATTAAGAAGTAAACTGCTGTTAAACCAGTACCAAGCATACATAACAAGGTTTGCACTGGAAAAACTGGAAAACTTCCTCGATAAACTACGAATTCGGAAATAAACCCTAGCATTCCTGGTATACCAGTGCTGGCCATGACTCCGACAATCATCAAGCTACCGATTACTGGCATACCCCGTTCCGGGTTCAGTAATCCTTGAATGATGGCCAAATCACGGCTTCCGGCTTTTTTATACACAACTCCTACCAGCAAAAACAGCATGGCGGAAATCAAGCCGTGGCTAATCATTTGCATCACAGCACCCAATACACTTAAAGGTGTGGCCGCCGCCGCCGCTAAAAGCACGTAACCCATGTGTCCAATGGAGCTGTATGCTACCATTTTTTTCATATCGGTTTGGGCGATCGCGCAGGATGAACCATACAGTACACTCACTACTGCCCAAGTAGCCAACCAAGGAGCCACATAAGCCCAAGCTTCTGGTAACAAGTTCATGCCAAAGCGCAGTAAACCGTAAGTTCCCAACTTCAACAGCACTCCAGCCAATAGCACAGAAATCGGTGTCGAAGCTTCAACGTGAGCATCTGGCAACCAAGTATGGAAGGGAACCAATGGAATTTTAATCCCAAAACCGATCAAAATTCCTGCTAGCAATAAAAGCTGTGTTGCTAGAGGTAAAGTTGTCGCGTTCAAGGTTGCTAATGCAAAGCTAGAGGAACCACTCAGCCAAACCATTCCGAGGAAACTTGCTAAGAGCAGGATTCCCGAAACGGCTGTATAAATAAGAAATTTAGTTGCAGCATAACCCCGTTTGGCGCCACCCCAAATTGCTATCAACAAATACAGCGGAATTAGTTCCAATTCGTAAAAAAGGAAAAATAACAGTAAATCCTGTGCTAGAAAGGCTCCTGTCACCCCAGCGCTTAATAATAGTACCAAAGAGTAATAAAATTTAGGACGCTGTAGCGATTCATCGCTGCTGTAGATGGCAATGGCAGTTAACAATCCATTTAAAACCAGTAACGGCAAAGATAAACCATCTATCCCAAGGTTATAGTTCAAGCCTAAAGCATCTACCCAAGGGAGAGACTCGGCAAACTGTTGAGTGA
>JADEXV010000357.1 GCA_015206945.1 Nostocales cyanobacterium LEGE 12452
TGGTATACCTTTTGCTTGAGTGAGTGCTAGTAGGGTTTGATCTTCTATTGGTGACAGGTCAACTTTTAAAGGCGCTGGCATCTTGGTCAGGGGTAAAAATATTTACGACTAAAAGAGATTATCCCAACTTGATGTGCCATTTTACTTTATCGAATTCTATTTACGAACGCCAAGATGCTCCCTGATGGGCGAAGGAACTTTAGGTGATTGCGAGTTAGTTTATGATGTTGTCCATTAAAGAATTATTTGTCAATTTTAAGTAATTAATGTCTTGCTGTGTAAGAGGCTATAAAGCTTATTAATACGGAGATTTCGGTCTTTTAGCAACTCGTATATTCTTTGAATGGTTTTAAACAATTAAATGCCTTTTCTCTTAAAACTGACTCCTCAAGAATTAAATGATTAAATGCCTTTTTTTTTGGAAATCCGAATACAGCACTTACGGCAGCTATGAGGTACATCCCCAAATCTGAAAGCTTTGATAGGAGAGGGCAAGGAGAAAAACTGTATTGCATAATAGCCGGAAGCGCTGTAAGGTATTGACTATTGCGGTTATCTCGTGACGCAGCGATCGCCACCGACTCATAGCGAGTACGCCATCGCTTAGGCTTAGTATCAGCCTAACCCAAAGTTGCAATTATAGCTTTCTTACTCAGCAATCTAACTAGGTACTCAGCACTGTTTCGATGAGCAAAAATTAGATAAAGCAATCCTGCAAGTGTTTAAGCCTGAGATAATTTTTGATCGCCAATGGTAGCCGTTGGCAGTAGCATCTCTTTACAAAAGCCATCGCTTGAAGAATGCGCTGACACACTTGGCGATGATAGCATCAAGGTAATTCATCATGATGAATTACACGATTTAATAAGCGTGGAGAGTCCAAGTTTACCTAGATGATACGCTTTACATGAGCAATACAGGGCGGAAAAAAAAATTAGCATCTTTCAACTGTGACCAAAGGAAATGGGAGCAGTTTATCGCCTGTTGCAACTCAAAAGGCACAACAGCAACAGCCACGCTGCTCGAATTTATCGATCTCTACTTAGGCGATTCCCAAGATCAGCTTGATGCAATAGGTGGTAACGATTTAGACAAACGCTTAGATTCTCAGATTAAGGCGAGTGCTGAGAAGTACTTAGTTACGAGTAACAATAGTAACGCCAGTCCGACCAACGAAACAATAATAGCTATTTGCGAAAGACTTGATAAGCTGGAGTCAGAGTTTTCAAATGAATCTAATAGCAACCAAACCACAGTAATTGATAATCTCGCCAATTTAGAACAAAAAATTGAAAAGATGACAGCCCGAATGACACAGTTGGCTGAGGCGATCATTAAAATTCAAGACTATCTCAACAACCAACAAAAGCGGGGCCAAAAATCGTACTACAACAATTCATCCTATTCTGGGCAAAGTCCGCGAATGCAACCGTTAACTGAAGAAGGTTTGGCTTCAAGACTTGGTGTAAGCGAGGAAACTGTACGCAAGGAGCGAATTAATCTTCCCCCACCGCTTTTTGTAGCATGGTGTAAGAACAAGGATAGAGCGGGATTAGGATGGGAATTTAACCAAAATACGGGATTCTATCAGCCAGCAAGTTAGTATTTTGATTAATTTCAACTTATCACGGCGAATGTGCGCTCTGCTGTTGCCAATTTTAATTTTTTAAAATGTGATTATTTCACAACCTTCAAGCAATTCGTCATAAACAGTTAGTTGTTGTGTTTTTAAGTGATTTGGTAGTGAATCATCATCAAAGGTCAAAGTAACAATATAAGTATTTTTGAGACTAAGAGATGATTTGCTGATATCGGTTATTGCCGCACTCATGCCGCTTCGAGTCCCGATCAGATACTTCACTGATTGGCCGATCTTTAACTGTGTTGCTGGAATAGCCATAAATGTTAAAAGTGTAAGTTAAGCAATAGTCTGGTTGGATGCGATGGATCAAGCGCCCACGCCCAGGTGATCGCCTAATCGTTTCTACTTATTAATCAAATCCAAGTCCCAGGTATAAAAACCAATCTGCTCAGGAACCCTAGTGAATCGCCCTGTGCGATGACCCCGTGATAACTCATTCAATACCTTGTTTCTCACTTCTCCAATCTCAGTCGCAGTGAGTTCGCCATAGATTCCGTTGATAATTTCTGAAACCCCAAAAACTTTACCCGAATTATTTTCTAAAAAAGTTGTTAGTGCATCAATTAAAAACTGACCCTGAAATTCTTTGAGCATTGGTATCTCTTTGGGCCGAGGCGGCAAAACTTGTTTCTTATTTTTGCCTTTGACTGTGGTGGACGAATTTTTCGTCTCCGGTTTTGGTAGCAAAGTTAAAGACAAAGTATAATATCCCGGTGATCCTGGGACACTGAACCATTTGTTAGTTTCCCTGCCTTTAATGAGGGATGATTGAACTCTGTGTTTAAGCACTTTAAACACTTCTGGCTCTAATTCTCCATAGAGCATTTTGACAATAAAATCGATGTGAACAATTGTGCCAATGTGTTCTGCCAAAACCTGTTCAATAGCTTCCGGGCGAGACAGGGATTGGAAAATAGGCAGCATGGCCGTCTCGGTTCCATAGAGCGCTTGCTGTTGAGTTGATGTTTCTATCGGTGGCTCTAGGAGTACTGGAGTATCTGTAGCTGCATCAGATTCTTCACCTGACCAAGCTTGTATAAGTGTGAATATATTTTGTTGAGTGGAGTCAAGCAATTGTGTTGCGACTGTTGATGTATCCTGTGAATCGTCTAGCTCAAGATGGGTAATAGGTTCAACATCGTCATTAACAGATTCCTCACTTAAGAATAAGAAGAAGTTTTTTCCTTTTTCAGAGGTGAATTCTTCATTATCATTATCTACCTCCTCAGTCAAAGACCAGTTAGATAATAGAGCTTCTACATGAGTGAGATTTGCTTTTGCTAGGGAATATAATTTTTCGTACTCTTTTACAAGAGGTGCGTAGTAATCTCGCAATGCTAATAATGACTCGATTGCTTTTTGGGGAGGTGATAAAGGAAAGGGGCTATTCATCAAGTTTGGAATTAACTAGACCTTGCGACACTCGTATAGTTATGAAACGACATCGAGTGAATTGGGAAAGAATTGACAGTTTCACATCTATTGTAAAGTATTTGAGCAAGTTAAAGCTCCGCTCTGCTTTTCATGTTGTCAAAGTGATTAATACTACAAGAGGATCGCGCTACCCAAAAAGCAATCGAGTGCATTCCCCCTTGGTGTTATGGGAGGAACTGCACTCGTCGAATTTTACTTATTTAAGCAGTTGTGAATTTATCGAACAGAATTCAGGAGTCAGGAGTCAGAATACAGGAAAGGTATTCTGACCGAAAAAGCGGATAGCGCAGCGTTAACAAGTACTCGATCGTCTGAATAATAGGGTTTAAAACCCCCACTAAATCGTAGATTTGGTGGTGCAACAATTCAGTCGCGGGTCTGAATCCCCGACTGATAGCGAAGCGTTAGCGAGTCCGCGAGCGTCTTAATTCTGACTCCTGAATTCTGACTTCTGAATTCTTCTTCAAAAGTTTTTCCATTTTTCAAGGGTGAGACAAGGTTGTTTTGCAGTAGTAGGTATAAATCCACTGGAAGAAACACCGAAATTGTTTAAAGATGCAATTTCGTCTTCGGCATTGTTAATGGCTACTCCTATAGCTTTGGTTTTATCTTCTGGAGAAAGTTTATCAATTTTAGCGCTGTCAGGATTTGGAAGGGCAGAACCTTTTGTAAGTGAAAATTCGTGTATTTTGTAAAACTGATCTCCTGCTTCGGGTTTACCCAATAAGAGACAACCTTTAGATTTGACGAACAAACCAACACTCTGCATACAGCACTTCCAGCTATTATGCAATACAGACCCCCAGGGAATAGAATTCCCTGTCTAATGGTGAAAGTCCTCTAGAAGAGGACTAGAAAAACTTGGGTTAAAGCGCTGACAGCTATTATGCAATACAGTACAGTTTTTCTTCTTGCCCTTTTCTATCATAGCTTTCAGCTTTGAGGATGTACCTCATAGCTGCCGGAAGTGCTGTATTGGGACTGAAATGACGCTTAGTGACAAACTTCACCTCTTGAACAGGCCCCCAAACAAGGACGGCTTCAGGAAAACCTTTAGCACCGACATCTCGACTTTCTTTACAGCCGTTGTTGTCTCGATCGAGAAACCCGTCACTACAAACTTTCCAATTAACTCTATACAGATCGGGAGTACTGTCAACAAATTTTTTAACAACAGATGCTTCTGCTTTCTCCTTTGCTGCAATCAACTCAAGTTCTGTTTCGTGTGCAATCTGTTCAGGCGTTTTACTCTGGCAAGAGATGATACCACCACCGATGAGCAAAGCTAAAGTAATGGCGATTTGTGAAGTTTTGAAAAGCATACTATTCTTGCTCAATAGCTAACTATCTATTATCGAAAAAGCTGGATAGTAAAAAAGCTAAATTTAGCTCAAGTTGGAAAAATAATTTGATATATTTATGAAATTAATGTGAGCTAAAATTCATCCTAAATAATATATAATAATTCGATTTCAAATAGCAAGCTAAAAACAGCAATTAACTATTAAAAAACTTTAACTTTTGTGATGTTTTTATCGAAACAGAATACATGCATCAGTCGCCAGAAAACAGACATGAATTTTGTGTGACTGGCGGATGAATCAAGGGGTTTAAGATCCCCACTAAATCGAAGATTTAGTGGTGCAACAATTCAGTGGTGGGTCTGAATCCCCCACTGATTGATTCTGACTCCTGAATTCTGAATTCTGAATTCTTCTTCAATTTGTTTCAGATGAAAGCGGTGATTGTATAACAGGATGTCAACAAAAAGCAATAGCCAGAAGTACGATATTTTTTTAGACTTCGAGCGATTCCTTTAAAGTGGGGGAATATGCCATAGTGTCTAAGTAAGAATTCAGCATTCAGCATAAGACCTCTTGCAAAAGTGCTTTTTGCAAGAGGGGGTAAAGGTTAAGAGGGAAGGGGACAATATAGAACTTTTCCCCCTGATAGCGAGTCCGCGAACGTCTTTATTCTGACTCTAGAATTCTGACTCCAGAATTCTTCTTCAAGTATGCAATGTATCTTCTTATAGTAAAAAGCTAGCTTTTGCAGTAAGAGGAGGGAGAACAAAAAAGTTAGTGGAGAAATGGTAGAAGTTTGGCGATATTGGGAATTTGAGCATCCATCAAGTTCTGTAGTAAGAGTGATAGCAACACCAACAGGGCTAGAGTTATTTGCAGTGGATGTATTGCAAATAGTAGCTCCAATTTTAAATGATGATTTCGTGAGGTCAATTGAAGTTCATCAACGATTAGTGATGATGGAGAATAATCAAGTGAGTTTGGTATCAACACTCAGCGCTCTATCGATTCACTCATTAATATCACGAACAAGTGTAGTAGAACACAATGTAGTCAGGCAATTTATGCAATGGGTAAGAACAAATGTGATGCCAGTGTTTAAAAATGATGTAACAATGATTGCAGTTGAGCAACCTAAATACTTATTTCAACAAATAGATTACTCTCAGAAAGATTCTTTGATTAAGTATTTGTATTTTCAAAATAGTGATTCTTGGTCATCAAATAGTATTGATTTATATTTAAAGTTTATTTTTAATACCAATTTAATATGAAGCTGCATATAATAGAGGGAAGCAAACTTGATAAATTTGAATACTCATGAGCCGTCCTTTTGAGATTGAAATCGCAGAGAGCGAAGAAGAACTAAAAAAACGTCTGCAAA
>JADEXV010000358.1 GCA_015206945.1 Nostocales cyanobacterium LEGE 12452
CTTATCCCCAATCCCCGATACCTGTTGAAAAAGAGCAACTTCTCTACGAAATTCAATTTGCGATCAAAGATACAGGTATTGGCATCGCACCAGAGAAAATAGAGCGATTATTTCAACCCTTCACTCAGGCTGATGTCTCCATGACTCGACGATATGGTGGCACAGGGCTGGGATTGGCGATTAGTAAGCGGCTCAGTAAGATGATGGGCGGCACTCTTTGGGTAGAAAGCCAGGGGTTTGTTGGTGGTAATCCTAGTCCTAGATGGCATAAAAGAAAATTATTATCATCTCCTGACTCTTCGCCAGGTTCAACATTTTACTTCACCATTATTACCAAAGTCGCTGCTCAGTCAGAACAAGCCGAATTAAGTATTTCGCCGCTGCTTGCATCCAAGCGACTATTGATTGTGGATGACAATCTAACCAATCGCCAAATTCTCAGCTTGCAAGCAGAGTCTTGGAAGATGGAAACTTATGCTGCCAAATCTGGCAAAGAAGCTTTAGTTAAACTTGCTCAGGGAACACAGTTTGATATTGCTGTTTTAGATATGCGGATGCCAGAAATGGATGGCATAACCCTAGCTCGTCAAATCCGCAAGCAATCTGGTTGTCAAAATCTGCCTTTGGTGATTATGACTTCTTTAGCGAAAATAGAAACTCCTTCTGACTTTAATGATGTCAAGTTTGCTGCTTCTTTGAGTAAACCCATCAAACACTCTCAACTCTACGATGTTATTACTCGTGTTTTGGGAAATCAGCCGATCCTAGCCAGTATTTCTCATTTTCCTTTGGTAGATCGGCATTTGGGCCATCGGCTGCCACTGCGAATTCTTCTGGCAGAGGACACAGTTGTTAATCAGAAAGTTGCTCTATTGATGCTACAGAAAATAGGTTATGGCGCAGATGTCGTCAGCAATGGGCTAGAAGCGATCGCAGCTCTGCAAAAACAGCGATTCGACGTAGTGTTGATGGATGTTCACATGCCCAAAATGGATGGGTTAGAAGCAACTCGAAGAATCTGTCAAGAATGGGGTGTGGGTTTTCGTCCCCATATCATCGCCATAACTGCCAATGCCATGCGGGGCGATCGCCAAGTTTGTCTTGCTGCTGGTATGGATGACTACATTAGCAAACCCATTCAACTGCAAGAGTTAGCTCAGGCACTCAGCAAATGTCCACGCCAAAGAAATTCTGAATTCACTTCCATCAAACAACAAGGGGAAGTGATGCGCCCAGAATTGCAACCTTCGGCAAATCTCTTACAGTCATGGCAAAACCAGATATTAAAAAGCGCCAAAATTGATGTCAAAATCCTCCAATCCTTGCAGCTTATGCTCAGAGGAGATCGTGTGGCATTTGCTGAACTCATTGAGTGTTATCTTACAGAGACAGCCAGACTAGTGCAACATATCAGCACAGCGATCGCAACTCAAGATATCCAGACTATATGGCAGACAGCGCACAAACTCAAATCAAGCAGTGCTTCTATTGGAGCGATCGCCCTAGCTCACCTTTGCAAGGTATTAGAAGCACAGGCACGCAGCAGTAACTTAGAAAACAATTTAGAATTACTTTCACTACTGTATCAGGAATATGAACAAGTTAAAACTGCCTTAGAAAAAGAACTTGCGAAGGAAACACCATGAAAGCCACTGCTCAAGAAAGCCAATCTTTAGTTTTAATTGTTGATGATGAACCTTTTATCCGCCTGATACTGCGGCATTTCTTAGAGCGGGAAGGCTATCAAATAGCGGAAGCTCAAAATGGTATAGAGGCTTTAACTCTTTTTAACCAATTGCACCCTGATATAGTACTCCTTGATGCCATAATGCCGGATATGGATGGATTCGAGTGTTGCACCCAGTTGGAGCTTCTGGATTGTAACAAGCACACTCCAATTTTAATGATTACAGGGCTTGAAGATCAAGAGTCAGTTGACCGTGCATTTGCAGTGGGAGCAATGGATTTTGTGACCAAACCGATTCATTGGCCAGTTTTGCGGCAACGGGTAAAACGCTTGATTCAGCAATCTCAATTACAGCAAAAACTGGAAGCCGTGAATCTGGAATTGCAGCGATTAGTTACTATCGATGGATTAACTCAAGTAGCTAATCGCCGACGGTTTGAAGAGTATTTTTACCAAGAGTGGCAGCGTTTAAAACGCGAGCAACGTCCGCTTTCTCTAATTCTTTGCGATGTTGATTTTTTCAAATTATATAATGATACATACGGTCATCGGGTAGGCGATCACTGTCTTCAGAAAATTGCTCAAGCTATCAAAGATATTATTAAACGTCCCGGAGATTTAGTTGCCCGTTATGGTGGGGAAGAATTTGCTGTAATTTTACCGAACACAGACACTAAGGGGGCGATTCATGTTGCCGACCAAATTTGTCATACTGTGCGAACACTAGCAATTCCTCATCAAAATTCCCAAGTTAGTTCTCATGTAACTATTAGTGTTGGGTTTACAACAGAAATTCCTCAGCCAGATTCTGACTTAGAAGAAATGATTGCCGCAGCGGATCGGGCGTTGTATCAAGCAAAAGCAGTAGGACGCGATCGCTTTGTGCAAAATATTTTACTACCCGAAAGTACAAATTCCCGCTAATGTGCCAACATTCACTTATCTGCCCAATGCCCAATGCCCCATTCCCCATTCCCCATTTAAAAATCTACACCTCGTTTAAGTTCTACACCTTGATTAGCATAGTGTTTGTGGCAATAAACCTCTGAGTGGACGCTAGCCAAGTCGAAGTATGCAGGTGGATTTTGGCAACGGCCAGTGATAATAATTTCGGTGTCGCGCGGTTTGCGGAGTAAAGCTTGGACAATCGGTTCAACGGGGAGTAGTTCTAAGTCAACGGTGGGATTGAGTTCATCGAGAATAATAGTTTTATACAATCCAGAGGCGATCGCAACTTTTGCAATTTCCCAACCTCGTTCGGCTTCTACATAATCTAATTCTTGCCGGGAATTTCGCCAGACGATCGCATCTCCGCCGCAACGCTGATGATCCACCACTTCTGGATATGACTGCTGCAAAGCGGCGATCGCGGCGTCTTCTGTGTAGCCGCTACCGCCTTTAAGCCACTGCATAATCAACACACGGGTAGACCCTGGATGATTAATTCCTCTACCAATGGCCTGTAAGGCTTTGCCCAAAGCACTAGTAGACTTACCTTTACCAGCACCAGTATAAATTTCAATCCCTTCCAGGAACAGAGCTTTGGCTGTTGGGTGGTGATGAGGTTTCATTTCTGAGTGCAAATCTGCAATATCGAGCAATTTTTGCGGTGCGGCGCGTCCAGTGGCGATGATTTCCAACTCTTGGGGTTTGGATTTTAATGTCTTTACGACTTCATCCACTGGTAGCAAACCTAAATCCAGAACTGGGTTAATTTCATCCAAGACGACAACTGAATATAAACCACTAGCGATCGCACCTTTGGCGACATCCCAACCCCGCATTGCCTCGTCTCGATCAAAGGTGGTAATTTCCTCTGGACCAAAAAATTCGGCTCTCCCGGTGCGAACCTGGTCAATTAAATGGGGAAACCCGCGTTGTAAAGCTGCGATCGCGCCATCTTCGTCATAATCACGTTCTGGCCCTTTTAAAAACCGCAGCAGTAAAACACGATTAGAATTGCTAGGCGTATTTATTCCCAAGCCAATGGAGCGCAAAACTACCCCCAAAGCCGCTTGAGATTTACCTTTACCCAGACCATCGTAGACGTGAATTTGGCCAATAAGCCGTTCTTGACGCACTTGCGCCGTCCGAATCCCAATACCGTTCCTTGTCATTTCTCGAAAAGCTATAACTATGGCAGTCTTTAATCTTACCTAACCTCTTGTACTCTCAGATAGAGAAACTACCCCTCTAATACGTCTGTACAAAGGTCAGTTCGATCTATTAACAATATCAATAGAGGAATACTGGCACACCCGCATAGTAAAGGACAAGAACAATGGGATAATTTCCCCCATCACCCTTACTATCCCAGTTATACTCACTACAGTTAACCCTTACCCGTAACCATTTATGCCTGACAATTGGATGCTTCCCAGGATTTTTCCCATTGGTGGATTTCTGTTTGACTTTTTATTTGTACTGATTGCCATCCCTATCGAAGCTTATGTTTTGCATTCTCGACTAAAATTTGACAAAAAAACCAGTACTTTTTATGCAATTTCTATCAATCTATTTTCGAGTGTGATTGGTTGGTTCATATTTTTTGTCTCAGAACCGATGTTGCCAATCCCTGTGAAAGCAGAATTGATTAACTATATGTTTTTTAATAATTTTAAATCGGCGAACACACAGCCTTTAATTATTTTAACTGCTTGTATAATTTTTTTTGCTACGTTCTTAATGAAATTTTTCATTTTAAAGGCTTTGCTATTCTCATTAAATGAATCGTTTGCTAAAAAAGAAGAAGAACCTAAAATAACCCAGCGGTTGCAACGGCGTCGTTTTAGCAGCCTTAATTTACAAAATACTAATTTAGTTACTACTATACTAATAGCAAATTCTCTGAGTTATACTGCAATAACTATTATTTTATTATTTCGTTCAAAATAGCAAGAAAGTACTTGTTTAATTTAGAGAAAAATATTGATTGATCGGGTGTACGGAGGAATATGAATACACTACTAAAAGATGTTTTTGGGGTTTTTAAATTTGCGGAAGGGCTTTATGCAGGAATTAGAAAATTATTAGTTCCACCTAAAGCTTATTCTTGGCAGACATTTATTTATATGAGTGTTTTCTCTTGGGTACTCTCATATTTTGCCACAGGTTATATCAAAGATGTAATTGCTTTTTTCGGTTGGTTATTTTTAATTGCTGGCACAGCTTGGTATACAACTGAAGATCCTTTGAGGGTTCCTGGTACTTTTATGCCAGTCGGGGCAGTAATCACTGGATTCTTGGTGAGTGTTTTTGCATTTGGAGATCAACAAGATGTAATTACACCAAGAACAATCGTTTTCTGGCCGACAATTTCAGCACTAATTACGGCAATACCAGAGTTTATTGAAGGAAATGACACCGACGCAAAAGCTCGAATTCCTAAGCCACAAGACCGCCAAAGAATCATAATTTTAGTTGCTAGTAGTATGCTTCTAAGTTGCTGGATTCAGTTTCACTTTGTGACAGATAATTGGTTACGGCAATATCCCAGTTTGCAAGCAGATACTTTTAAAAATAGTACCTTTATTGTCAGAACAGAACAGGCAGTAAAAATTCCCCGAAACGGCGTTGTAATTCTCCAGAGACTTCAACCAATAGTAGTAGAGCAAATAGCTGAAAGACCTTGGTCAGAAGTAGAGAAATGGTTGCTAGATGCAAAACAGCGGGTAGGAAATCTGGGTAGGGAAATCATTAGAAAGAATCTGAGTAAATATGAAGAGAAGGAATTATGGCGCGTTGAACCGCGTGTAGCTAATACTAAGTCTGGATATATATTAGACTTATTAAGTATTTGGATAGGCCCAAGTTCTAACCCACGGGGCTATTACTTAAAAAAATCTTGTCGCATTGAACCAGTTGCAGCAGCTACTAATTCAGAGAATAAGATTACAGTTGCAGAAATTGAATGCGATCGCGCCAGTAAATTAATTCCTGGTTCACCGCCTCCGCAGCAGTGAGGAGTGGGGCAGGGGAGCAGCACTTCGGCTACGCTCAGTGACCGAGGGGCAGAGGGGCAGAGGAGACAGGGGGACAAAGGGGAATTATTGAAC
>JADEXV010000359.1 GCA_015206945.1 Nostocales cyanobacterium LEGE 12452
CCTCTGCTCCCCCATCTCCCCACCCCCGCAGCTGTTTTAGGAGGCCGACATACATGACAACTGTATTTTTTGTAGAAGACTCTGCTGAAGATAGAGCTTTGTATCGACGCTTCTTAGAGCGGGACGATCGCTACACTTATGATATTTACGAATTTGAATCTGGAAATAAGGCGCTACAAGCTTGTCAAAAGAAAATACCAGATGTGATTTTGTTGGACTATCGATTACCAGATTTAGACGGGCTGGAATTTCTCACTCAGCTACAGAGGCAAACTTCTAACAGCCAAATTTCAGTAATTCTACTAACTGGACAGGGAGACGAAACGATCGCAGTCCAAGCGATCAAGAGTGGGGCACAAGATTATCTAGTCAAGGGAAAACTGACCTCTGATAATTTATGTCGAGCGGTTCATGGGGCGATCGAGCAGATGCAGCTAATGCGGCAGCTAAAACAACAACAGGAACAACAAAAGTTAGTAGGAGCGATCGCTCTTAATATTCGCCAATCGTTGAGGCTTCAAGATATCCTTGCCACGAGTGTTCAAGAAGTCCGCCAGTTACTGGACGCCGATCGAGTACTGCTGTATCAATTTACGCCTCAAATTCGAGGTAACATCGTCGCAGAGTCGGTATTACCTCAATGGACACCCATCTTCGGACTGGAGATTGAAGATACCTGTTTTCAGGAAAATCAGAGGGAAGAATATCGCCGAGGAAAAATTTGGGCAGCGACAAACATCTACGAAGCAGGTTTAAGTGACTGCCATATTCAACTTTTGGAACAGTTTCAGGTGAAGGCAAATTTAGTTGTCCCGATTTTGTTAGAGAGCAAGGAGACTCAAGCAGTTAAACTTTGGGGACTATTTATCGCACATCAATGTTCTGCCCCGCGACAATGGCAGAAATTTGAGGTGGAATTGATCGAGCAATTGACGGTGCAAATAGCGATCGCTATCCAACAAGCCCAACTGTACCACAACCTCCAAATCCTCAACACGGAGTTAGAAGCCAAAGTAGAAGAACGCACTGCCAAATTGCAAGAAAGCGATCGCCGTTTTTGTGCCATCTTTAATAACACTTTCCAATTCACAGGACTGCTAACGCCAAAGGGCATTTTACTGGAGGTGAACCAGACTGCCTTAAGCTTTGGCGGACTTAAGCTTGAAGATGTGATCAATCGTCCTTTTTGGGAAACACACTGGTGGACAATTTCACTGCAAACTCAAGAAGAATTAAAACAAGCGATCGCCCATGCCGCTCAAGGGAAGTTTGTCCGCTATGAAGTTGATATTCTAGGTGCAAATAATCGAGTAGCAACAATCGATTTTTCACTACGTCCGCTACAAAACGAGACGGGTAAAATCGTTTTGTTGATTCCAGAAGGGCGAGATATCACCGAACAACAAGCCGCACTACGCGAACACAAACAAGCCGAAGCAGCCTTAGCCAAAAGTGAAGAACAACTGAGACTAACGTTGGAATTTAACCACATTGGTCTTTGGGATTGGAATGTTCAAACAGGCGAAGTTATCTGGAACGACAACCATTATCGTTTGTTAGGTTTAGAGCCAGAAATATCAGCAGCCAGCTATCAATTATGGCGCGATCGCGTGCATCCAGAGGATGTTGACCGAATTGAACAGGCTGTATCAAATGCACTGACACAACATATTAATTTTCAAGGGGAATATCGAGTGATTTTTCCCGATGGCAGGGTTCACTGGCTGACGGGGAAAGGACGTGGCGTTTACAACGAAGCAGGCAAGCCTGTACGGATGTTAGGAGTAATTATTGATATAAGTGAACGTAAACAAGCAGAAGCAGCTTTGCAAGAAAGTGAAGCCCGATTCCAGGTATTTATGAACAACAGCCCAGTGCTAGCTTGTATCACTGATACAGATGGGCGTGTACTTTACTTAAATCAAACATACCTGCGAACATTTAAATTACTACCCGAACAGGTGATTGGGCAATATATTTCTGACCTCTACCCAGATGAAATTGCTCGGCAGCATTTCGATAACATTTGCACAGTCATAGAGACAAATCAGGTAATTGAGGTGATTGAATTTGCTCCTCGACCAGACGGTTCCCTTGGTGAGTTCTTGGTATACAAATTCCCAATTCTCGGATTGTCTGCCCAAAAGCTAGTGGGTAGGGTGGCTATTGACATCACAGAACGCAAGATTCTAGAGCGAGAACTAGCTCACAAGCAAAAGTTATTGGATACCTTCATCAATAATGCACCTGTTGGGATAACCATTCTCGATCGAGAACTGCGTTATTCATTGATTAATGAAGCATTAGCAGAAATTAATGGCATTCCCGCAGCAGAGCATATTGGCAAGACAACGTGGGAGATTGTTCCTGATATAGCACGGAAGCAAGATCAAATCTTTCGACAAGTCTTAACAACGGGTGAACCGATTCTGGATTTGGAAGTCAGGGGAGAAACCCCAAAATTTCCTGGTGTGATCCAGACTTGGCTAGCTTCCTATTTTCCGATTCAGTCTGAAGTTGATGAACCTATTAGCATAGGCATTGTGGTAGTTGAAATCAGCGATCGCAAACGCGCTGAACAAATGTTAGAGTTGCAAGCAGTCATCATCCGCAATATGGCAGAGGGAATTTGCCTAATTCATGCCACAGATGGCGTGTTTGTCTACGCTAATCCTAAATTCGAGCAGATGTTTGGCTATGACGCTGGTGAATTAATCGGTCAGCACGTGTCAATTGTTAACTACGGAGACGAACATAGTACACCTGAAGAAATTAATCAGGTAATTAAAGCTACTGTTATTCAAGAGGGTGAGGCCACCTATGAAATCCATAATGTAAAAAAAGATGGCACTCCATTCTGGTGTAGTGCTACCGCTTCCGTTTTTGGACATCCTGAATATGGAAGCGTTCTTGTCGCTATCCAGCAAGATATCACCGAGCAAAAGCTAGCAGAAGAAAAAATTAAAGCCTCTCTGAAAGAAAAAGAGGTATTACTCAAAGAAATTCACCATCGTGTTAAGAACAATTTAGGAATTGTCAGCAGTTTGCTGCAAATGCAATGCAGACGAACACAAGATCCTGTAGTGACAGCTATTTTGCGCGATAGCCAAAACCGCATTGCTTCCATTGCCCTAGTTCATGAAAAACTATACCGTTCTGAAGACCTCGCTGATATTGATTTCGCTCAATACATTCCAGATTTAACAACACATTTATTTGATTCCTATAATGTCAGTTCCAGCCAGATTCAACTTCATATTCAAGTTAATAATGCTAGCCTTGACATCGAAACCGCCATTCCTTGTGGCTTAATTATCAACGAACTGGTTTCTAATGCTTTAAAATACGCTTTTGTTGGTAATCGTGGGGGCAAAATTGAGGTTAAGTTTTATCAACAATCTGCATCTACTTTGATACTTATTATTAGAGATAATGGTGTTGGCTTACCTGAAAACTTTGATAGTAAGAAAACTAAAACACTGGGTATAACCCTTATCCAGGGTTTAGTCAAGCAGCTAAGAGGAAAACTTGAAATTGACTCTCAACAGGGAACAGAGTTCAAAATTACTTTTACAAACAGCCGGACATGAACATAATTGACATTTCATCAAACACGCAGACAAAAAAGACAGTTCAAGTCCTTGTTGTTGAAGATGAATATATTCTTGCTATCAACTTACAAGAAAGTTTAGAGTCTTTAGGATATGTTGTTTTAGATATTGCCGATTCTGCCGAGGAGGCAATTGCAAAAGCAACTGAATTACGCCCAAACTTGATTTTAATGGATATCAGGTTACGAGGTGAAATAGACGGTATCCAGGCAGCGGAGCAAATTTGGAATCATTTGCAAATTCCGATTATCTACGTCACTGGGCACTCTGATAAAAGTACTGTTGAGCGAGCAACGCTAACATCCCCCTTTGGATATATTCTCAAACCCATTAAGGAGCAAGAACTTTACGTTGCCATTCAAACAGCATTAAATCGCTACGATCGCGAGCAATTTTTAAGTTCTGTACTTCGGGGAATGGGTGATGGGGTAATTGTAGTCGATACTGAATTAAATATTAAATACATCAATCAGGTAGCTGAAGCTCTAACAGGGTGGCAATGGAATGAAGCGAAAGACAAGACGTTAACTGAAGTTATCAAAATCATTGATGAACAAACTCAGTTGCCGAGAGAAAATCCAATTATTGCAGCCCTCCAAAAAGAAACTACTATATATTTGGGTAGTGGTGTTCTACTAGTTGCTAGAAACGGGACAACTATACCAATAGCTGATAGCGCCACTCCCGTGAGAAATAACAGTGGTGTAATTACGGGAGCCGTTTTTGTTTTTCGGGATGACACGCAACGACGGTTAACCCAAGAACGCAATCTCGCAGCTGAACGCGCCCAACAACTAGAAATTCAAGTGGCAGAGCTGCAACGCCTGAACCAATTAAAAGAGGATTTTCTGGCAACCACTTCTCATGAAATGCGAACGCCCTTGTCAAACATCAAAATGGCAATCTCTGTGCTAGAAAATATTCTTGATCGCCAGGGTATCTTAACTTCAAACACACCTCCCCCATCTGAATCTGTAGCCCGCTACTTAGGTATTGTGCGTGAACAGTGCGAACAAGAACTGGATTTGGTAGACAATTTACTGTATCTACGAATGATTGATGCAGATGTCTATCCATTGGAATTAACTTCAGTTGAACTCCAAAACTGGCTGCCTCACATTGCTGAGTATTTTGAAGAACGCGCTAAAGCTAGGCAACAGTCTTTGCAAGTTAGTGTTTCTCCAGATTTACCACCTTTAGTTTCAGACTTGGCTAGCCTGACTGAAATTGTCTCAGAGTTACTCAACAATGCTTGTAAATACACTCCGCCTGATGGACAGATTGTGTTAAACGTTCAGCTAATTTACATCACAAAAAGTTTGATAAATAAGGATGCTAAATCTGGTGTATTAGATAATTTTCAAGTTCCTTTTTTTCAAATCACAATTAGCAATTCTGGGGTGATAATTCCGAAAAAAGAACAATCTCAAATTTTTGAGCCGTTTTACCGGATTCCTGAAAGCGATGCCTACGGCAACCCGAAACGGGAACGCTGGCAACAAAGCGGCACAGGATTAGGTTTAACATTGGTTAAGAAGTTAGTAGAATATCTCCAAGGCACGATTGAAGTTACTAGTTCTCAGGGCTGGACAACGTTTACAGTTCAGCTGCCTTTAAATTTGTAATGGTATTTGTCCTTTGTCATTAGATGTTGGTTATTAATGCTTCCTGCCACCCTCACCTTCCGAAAAAGTTCAAACTACGCCAAAATCTAAATAAACGCGATCGCATCTTACCGACAATGCAGATTACCCAAAGTCTCCATACAGCAATTCTTGTGACTGACTTAGAACGCTCTGAACATTTTTATGGCAAAGTATTGGGATTATCCAAAATAGATCGTTCGCTAAACTACCCTGGTGCATGGTATCAAGTCGGTCAATATCAAATTCACCTGATAGTTGCAACCACTGTCCCCACAGAAAACCCAAACGAAAAATGGGGACGTAATCCCCATATCGCCTTCACAGTAGCTGACTTAGACGCCGCCAAACAGGAATTCCTCAATCAGAATTATTCCATTCAAGCCAGCGCCTCCGGTCGCGCTGCTCTCTTCACTCAAGACCCGGATGGGAATATTATCGAGTTGAGTCAGCAGTGAGGGGAAGTAGGGAGAGCAGAGG
>JADEXV010000360.1 GCA_015206945.1 Nostocales cyanobacterium LEGE 12452
GCTCAGGAATCGTTACGGGATAATCTCCAGTGAAGCAGGCAGAGCAGAAACTATTGGTGTCTTCTCGTGTCGCTTCTAG
Source organism: Nostocales cyanobacterium LEGE 12452 (assembly GCA_015206945.1). Classification (GTDB taxonomy): domain Bacteria; phylum Cyanobacteriota; class Cyanobacteriia; order Cyanobacteriales; family Nostocaceae; genus Nostoc. The sequence goes on from JADEXV010000360.1 coordinate 80, forward strand.
CATTCCCTCCCAACTCAGATAGGCGAGGCTGTCTACTTCCAGTTGCTTGGCGATTTCTGCTACTGACTTGGTAGCAGCAATTAGCTGATCCTGAGAATCGGTATCGATGCCATAGAAGCAGGGATGAGTTACAGGCGGAGACGAAATTCGCATGTGTACCTCTACTGCACCTGCTTCACGTAAGGTTTTGACTAGTTTACGACTGGTAGTACCCCGTACAATCGAGTCGTCTACAATAATTACTCGTTTACCTACCAGCACATCTTTGAGGGGGTTGAGTTTCATCCGCAGACCTGATTCCCGCATGGTTTGAGTTGGTTGAATGAAGGTTCGCCCAACATAGCGATTTTTAATCAATCCTTCGCCATAAGCAACACCAGACGCTTGGGAAAATCCAATAGCAGCAGGTATACCAGAATCAGGAACACCAAAGACAATATCGGCATCTACAAAAGATTCTTTAGCTAGCTGGTGTCCTAATCGCATTCGATAGCTGTACAAACTCTCGTTGTGCATGACGCTATCAGGGCGGGCAAAGTAAATCATTTCAAAGATACACAATTTCCGCTCGGACTTTTTACTCCAATGATAAGAAGCTAAACCTTCTTCAGTAATCCAAACTAATTCACCTGGTTCTACATCTCGCAGGTATTCGGCTCCAATGATATCTAAACCACAAGTCTCGGAAGCCAAAACGTAACGGACTGGATTACCAGCCAAAGTGCCAATTACTAAGGGGCGGATTCCATTAGGGTCACGGACACCCATAACGCCTACGGGAGTGCCAATAACTAAACTAAAGGCTCCTTGGCAACGTTGAAATGCCTGAATTCCACCTTCTAGCCAATCAGCGCCCGTATCTATGGCTTCTGCGATCGCAAAAGCGATCATTTCTGAGTCTGTTGTTGTGACTAAGTTACATTTATTCTCAAGCAACTCTTGACGTAGTTGCACTGTATTGACTAAATTACCATTGTGTGCAAGAGCTAATGAACCTAAACGGGTTTCTAGTACTGCGGGTTGGGCATTAACTTTGCGGCTAGAACCTGTGGTGGAATAACGAGTGTGACCAACAGCAAGACTACCGGGTAATTGATCCAAGACAGATTCATTGAAAACTTGAGACACCAAGCCCATATCTTTGTGGAGATGTACCTTTGTCCCCTCAAAAGTAGCAATACCAGCTGATTCTTGACCCCGATGCTGGAGGGCATACAATCCAAAGTAGGTCAGTTTAGCAACGTTTTCTCCTGGGGCGTAGATGCCAAAAACACCACAAGCTTCTTCTGGCTTGTCAGGCTGATCTTCATGACTATTGATTGGGTTGTTGGTCTGGTCGGGGTATTCATCCGAAGTGACAGAATGAATAGAAATCATGCTAGCTTTGCTCCTGGTGGGGGGGTCAATCAATTTTGGATTTGAGACTTCGGCTACGCTCAGTCGAACGATTGACGATTTTGGATTGATCGCACCGTACTAAAGATGCGGCTTGGGATTTTAGAATGGCTATTTTAGATTTTTTGCCCAGTAAGAGCAAGATATGAACTAGAAGCAATGCCCCTAATCCAAAATCTAAAATTCAAAATCTAAAATTGGTAGTCAGTCACTGGGATTATAGAGATGGCTGGGGAGTTCTTAACAAATCTTTAACCATCCATTAAAACAGTACCGTAAATTTGCTCGGAGACGCTAAAAGTTGTGAGTGAAGTTTAAATACTCAGCATTCAGCGCTCAGAAGTAGTGGTATGGATGGCGAGACGTCTGGCGATCGCATGGAAATAGCGATCGTTCATATCTTCGATACTAACTTTGATTAAGGTTTGGTTATCAGTGGTGAAAACCCCCAAACCCGTCTCAAAATTACCAACTACACCCAGTTTTTGCCACTCTTGACCCAGATGTTCCTGTAAATATGATTCCCAAATTTCTTGTTGTGCTGATGCTACAGAAACTAAAATTCTGGCACCACCTTCGGCAAACAACACCTCGTCAAGGCGGTTTAACTGTGTAGGTGCTATTTCTAAATTAATTTCAGCACCCAGATTGCCAGCAAGACAACATTCGGCTATGGCGATCGCCACTCCCCCCTCAGCAGAATCATGGGCTGAACGTACCCAACCATTACGAATTCCTTCACGACAAACTTTCTGGACGCGGCGTTCCAATTCAAAATCTACCCGTGGTGGTTTTCCGGCAACAGTATCGTGGATAGTGGCTAAATATTCAGATGCTCCCAAACTGATTTGGGATGCCAGAGGCAATCCGAGAAGATAAATCACATCGCCGACTGCTTGCCAACCTTGACCACAAATTTTGGTTATATCAGGAATTAAACCCACCATACCGACAACAGGAGTGGGATAAATGGGTTGTGGGATGCCTTGCGAATCAAAAGTTTCATTGTACAAAGAGACATTACCACCCGTGACTGGTGTCGCCAATTCTCGGCAACCTTCCGCCAAACCGCGACAAGCTTCTGCCAATTGCCAGTAGCCAATGGGTTTTTCTGGAGAGCCAAAATTTAGATTATCCGTCACCGCCAGAGGTTCAGCACCCACACAGCTAAGATTGCGTGCAGCTTCTGCCACCACTGCCTTAGCTCCCTCGTAGGGGTCAAGATAAACATAACGAGGATTGCAATCTACCGTCGCCGCAACACCGCTTTGGGCATTGAGGGTTTCCTTGTCTCCTTGTCCCCTTGCCCCCTTGTTATCTTCCAGGGGGCGCAAACGGATAACAGCCGCATCTGCGCCACCTGGAAGCATTACCGTATTATTTTGTACTTGGTGGTCATACTGACGATATACCCAATTTTTAGAAGCGATCGTGGGTGTATCGAGCAAAGTTAAGAGAATATCATTCCAACTTTGCAGTCCTCCTTGAAGTTCTATTCCAGCAGTTGTGCACTCAGGTAAAGAATCAGGTGTCCATTCCCAAGCTTGACGCGCATATTCTGGCGCTTCTGCCAATAATTCCCGGTTATACAGTGGGGTATTTTCCGCCAAAGCTTCAGCAGGAATTTCTGCTGCTACTTCACCCTGAAAGAGAATCCGCACAATCGGATCGGCGATAACTGTACCAGCGACAACAGCTTGAAGTCCCCACCGATGGAAAATGTCAATTAATTCTTGCTCGCGCCCTTTATGAGCAACAAACAGCATTCGTTCTTGAGATTCCGAAAGCAGATATTCATAAGGAACCATCCCCATTTCTCTGACGGGAATCTTATCTAAATCTAATTCAATTCCCACACCGCCTTTTGCGGCCATCTCTGAGGTAGAACAGGTGATCCCCGCAGCTCCCATATCTTGGGCGGCGACAACCGCACCCGTTTTAAACGCCTCCAGACAAGCTTCAATCAACGACTTTTCCAAAAATGGATCGCCCACTTGCACAGCAGGGCGATCGTCTATGGATTGATCGCTCAATTCTGCACTAGCAAAACTCGCGCCTCCCATACCGTCGCGCCCAGTGGTGGAACCAACATACAGCACGGGGTTACCTAAGCCAGATGCTCCAGATTTGACGATTTCTGATGTTTCCATCAACCCTAGTGCCATAACATTCACTAGAGGATTTCCAGAGTAAGCAGAGTCAAAGTAAACTTCGCCGCCAACGGTGGGTACTCCCACACAGTTACCATAATGAGAGATTCCTGCCACCACACCGCTAAACAGTCGTTGGGTTTTGGGATCTTCTAAGGAACCGAAGCGTAACGAGTTTAATAGGGCAATGGGACGCGCACCCATTGTAAAAATATCTCTGAGAATACCTCCGACTCCCGTTGCGGCCCCCTGAAAGGGTTCGACCGCTGAGGGATGGTTGTGAGATTCAATCTTAAAAGCTAGTTGCAGTCCATCACCCAAGTCTACAACACCAGCATTTTCACCAGGCCCTACGAGGATGCGGGGGCCATCGGTGGGAAATTGTTTGAGTAGAGGTCGAGAATTTTTATAACAGCAATGCTCAGACCACATCACGCCAAACATTCCCAGTTCAGCTTTGTTCGGATGACGGCCTAGCCGACGGACAATTTCTGCGTATTCTTCTGGTTTAAGACCTTCAGCAGCAATTTCTTGGGGGGAAAAGGCTGGTTTTGAGGTTGCAGTCATGGAAGTAATGCACTCTGGGGGGACAGAGCATTATTCTATCGATTTACTTGCCCTGTAAGTGCAGTTCTTAATTGAAGCGCGATCGCTCTTCAATTAAACTTTAACTAAATACCTGTATTTCCATCTTGGTAAATATTGACAGTAGATGCCTGTGCAGCCTTTATTACAAGCAAACTTGTTTCTTGGATCGAAGAGTGGTACAACCCCAGAATGCACTCAACAGGATTATTCCGACCATGAACTAGACAAAATGAAGATCAATAGCACACAAAATGCTTTAGTCTGTAAAGATAACTTTATTTTTTAATCTTGGTGAAATTTCTAGCTCCTTTACTTACGTGAGTCTAGTCTCACTCAGAGATTATTCGGGTATATGCAGTTTATATGTAACAATCAAGTGACGAGAATCACACATATCGATGATTAGGATCGTCTCCTAGCGATTAGTAACTAGGCATAATTAATGACAACTGAACTCTAGCCGAGTCATTAATAGGGAACACACTTAATAGCCGACAGCCTTAATCAAGGACTGTCGGTTTTTTGTATCTATATTAATTATTGTCCTTGTCTTTTGAGCAATGCCCCTCAAGAGTCCTGAGTAATGAGTGCTGAGTAGGGAAAAAGGGAAAATTTCAACTCGGAACTTGGAACGGGCTAAACGCCCTGCTACCTCTAACGAAACTGTTTTGCCCCATACCTATAAAATTTCCCCACAACTGGTTGGTAACTTGACAGAGATTTTGCCACAGCCACTACCAAATGTGGGGAAGGTATGATCAAATTGGGGATTTTATGCCTATCGAGTGCTAATACCTCGCACTCACTCTAGTAGACCGAAAGTATATTCCTAGAACCAGCACACACTTCGTATTAAGACATCGCTTGAATGATGTAATCAAAGTAAGGTGCTGCTTCGGCAGCGTCTTCCGCACTTAGTAAGCTAAGGGAGGCTGTTTTGAGTGAATTGATCGCTTCTACCATTCCAGGCACAGGAACGCCCAATGAATTGTACATTTCCCGCACACCAATCAAACCGATTTTTTCAATTGGCTCTTTGTCACCGGCAAGTACACCATAAGTAATTAGGCGTAAGTACCAGCCAAAATCACGGATACATAGAGAGCGTTGGCGTTCACCGTAAGCATTACCTCCAGGGGAGATAAAGTCAGGACGCTTCTGCCAAAGTTGTTTAGTTGCTTCCTGAACTATCTTTTTTTCGTTTTCGGCTAAAGTCGCCGCAATCCGCGTCCGTTGTACGCCGGTTTGCAGAAAGTCTTTGATATTTTTAAGTTCGCCACTGCTGGGATAACGCAGTTCGTCGTCGGCTTTGAGAATAACTTGGCTAATTACAGTCATGATGATTGAAATCACCTGAAATATTATCTGTTAGTTTAGCGAGTTGGAGGTACACAAGTGAAGGGATCGGAGTTACTTATGTATTGAATTTATCTATTTGGGGAGAGTAGGGAGC
>JADEXV010000019.1 GCA_015206945.1 Nostocales cyanobacterium LEGE 12452
TTGCAAGATGTCTAACCTAAAATCTAAAGACAGAAAATGCTAAGATTACAATCAAATATGGCATTTACACAGCTATGACAACCACGCTGCACAAATCAATTTCATTAGCAGAGTTCCTCAAACTGCCAGAAACAGAACCTGCTAGTGAATTTATCGATGGTCGTATCTACCAAAAACCAATGCCACAAGGCAAACATTCTCGGCTACAACTAAAACTTTGTAACGCAATTAGTCAAATTGCTGAAGAACAACAAATTGCCTTGGCTTTTCCAGAATTACGCTGTACCTTTGGTGGACCTTCGATTGTACCAGACGTGAGTGTATTTGCTTGGGAACGCATTCCCTTTGATGCTAATGGGGAAATTGAAAATATCTTTGGTATTTATCCTGATTGGACAATTGAAATTCTTTCACCAGAACAGAACACAACCAAGGTAATTATAAATATTCTTCACTGTCTAAAACACGGTACTCGATTAGGATGGTTGCTCGATCCCAATGAACGCTTAGTATTAGTATTTTTGCCAGGGCAGCAACCTATAGAGATAAATGGAGATGAAGTCTTGCCTGTACCTGAATTTTTGCAACTTAATTTAACGGTTACGCAGGTTTTTGCATGGCTAAAACCAACAAAAAATAGTCAATAAAGATGATTAATATTTAGTTAAAAAATGTAAGATTAATATCCGAGATTTTTTTTAATTTTGAAAAATTAATCCGAGGAGTTTTAGGTGGCAAAAAACAATAAAAAAAAGGCTATTGCTCAATCTATTTCTACAGTTGTTGCTCTGGGTTGGGTGATAATGCAAGTGGAATCAGCACAAGCTGCTACCTTGACGGTGAACAATCTTAATGACAATGGCGTTGGCTCGTTGCGAGATACGATCAATATTGCAAGTAACAATGATGTGGTAGAGTTCTTATTGGGCAGTAATCCTAGTACAATTACACTGACAAGTGAGGCACTTGCGGTTGCCAAAAATCTCACTATTAATGGACCAGGTGCTAACTTACTTACCATCAGTAGCAATAATCGCTTCCCCGTGTTTGACATTAACGCCGCGAATGTTACATTTTCTGGGCTTGCGATCGCTGGTAATATCAACGCTTACAATTCTAGTAATCTAACGTTTACCAATAGCACCATCAGCGGCGACAATGTGAATATAGATGGTAACTTAACACTTATCAATAGCACTATCAACAGTGGGAATTTGGCGATCAATGGTGGACTAACGGGAATCGATGATAGTAATGTAACGGCTCTCGATAGCATCACCATCGGCGGCAATTTAACTAGCTCTAGCGGCAATTTAACTATCTCTACTGGCAACCTGCAAATTAACGCTAGTAGCAATAATTCAGGATCAGCAGGTAGTTTAACTGTTACAGCCGATAGTGTTGTCGTAGTAAGTGGTAGTCAGGTAACGATACCCATTAGCACTAGCGGCAATTCTGGGCAAATTAACAGTGGTAGCCATAATTCAGGATCAGCAGGCAACATCACTATCAACTCTGGTACTTTGATCTTAAACCCTGGTGCTATTATATCGAAACCAGTACCCGAGCCAAGTGCGATCGCTGGTACTATACTTGCTGGTAGTCTGGCTTGGCTGGTGAAGAGAAAGCAAGTAGTATTTCGTAAGGTGAAGGTATAATTACGTATTAAAATCAATTCCTAAAGAAAATAGTTTAAATAATTAGCCCGCACAGACGGGCTAATTATTTTATGGGTAATTAGTCGGACATAATATCAATTACCTGAAACTAAAATAATTCCAGGAACCTTTCTTAAGCCTCAACTTTTACACCCTTCCAGAAGGCAACATAACCTTCAATATTCTTAGCTTTCTCCTTGGCGGTGGGATAATACCAAGCAGCATCTTTATTGGTTTGCCCTTCAACTTCGATACTGTAGTAACTGGCAACACCTTTCCAAGCACAAGTAGTGTGAGTGTTACTTTCAGTAAAGTACTGCTTGTTAATGGTGTCAACAGGGAAATAATGGTTTCCCTCCACAACTACAGTATTATCACTCTCGGCTAAAACAACTCCATTCCAAATTGCTTTCGGCATAAATGACTTTGTAAATAAACTATACATATAACATTTTTACACTATCAGCTTATTTGTAGTGAATTTATCAAATCTGTAAGGCTGCCAAAATAGTTCAAAAGTCATGAAGAGGCAATGATTTACAGGATTTCCCTCTAAATATTAATTACAATCACTTTTACTTATCAATTTGAAAATTAAAAGCATTTGCTTCCATCATAAAGATTTTCTAACATATTGGTATGGAAAGTTTATTAGCCAAAACAAAGTTATATTTTGGTTGATAGCCTCAAGTAAAAAATCTCTAGATATGTGAGTAAGCGATGCCTGCGGTGGTCACTTAGCGGCTGGTGATTGGAGTCGAACCATGTCGTACCACTTGCTGACGGCACGCTGCGCGAACGTAGAAGCAAGCTACGCACAGCGTCTCATATAGAAGTGCGAACTAAGCTAACGCATATTCTGAAAATACTTGTCAGGCAAGGATTTTCTTTAGCATATCTTTGACTCATTTAAGTTATGACTAAACCTTCTCCAAATGTTCAATTTATCCAATTTGGGTGAATTTAATTAATCGGTTTAGGTAATTAACAAATCAACCCATCAGTGAACTGATCCTAAAAGGTTGAGATTAATAAAACAGTGGACTCTATTTTTAGAGAATACTGATTGCAATTGCACTTTGTTCTAATTGAGGATAACTCTATGAAATTCACAAACTCGCTAAATTCTGCACATATTATTGCTTGGATTAACTCTATGCCTAAAATTACTTGCTTTCATCAAGCCAAAAATCACAATAGCCCATCAATAAATACAGATGTCAACTCTGATACTTCCCCTAGCTATTCCACGAATCCCAATTATCTCAAACCTTTTGATACTGCTTTTATTGCCTATTACATGATGGGTTTTGGTAATTTTGAATGAGCTAAGTTACTTCTGGGCTTTTGAGGTATAGCTTAGATCATTTTCTCAATTACAGTTTTGTTTACAAAATAGTCCCTTATGACGCTATGGGAATTTACTTAAAAGCTTATCTCTCAAGCTTTGAGGGGATTATTTAACTCCAATTTATGATTAATAAATCAATAAATATGATGACCTAATAATAAGAGCTTAAATTGCTACAAAACAAGACTCTATTACTTGAAAATACTAATTAATCTCTACCAAGGATAAAATCATGAAATTTCCAAGCTTGCTCAATTCTGCACTTATCATTACTTCTATAGCTTTGATACCTGGAATTGCTAGCGCTCAAACAGTTAATACTAACGATGGTGGCGGACAAATAAATACAGATGTCAACTCTAATACTTTACGTAAAAATCCTACAGATACTAAATATCTGCAACCCTTTAATATTGCTTTTCTAGCTTATCAAGGTTATTTAAAAGAGCAGGGTATTCCCAGTGGAGGCACTTTGTTATTCAAATACCAAACCGGATACTTGACTGCAAAAGATGTGGTTCAAGCTGCTATCAGAGCTAATAAATTACCAGCGGAAGTTTTGAACGATCGAAGTTACGTCAACGCAGTTGAGTTACAGATGACATCATTTGGCGATATTAATGATTCACAATAGACAATTTAGGTTTGTCAAGTTCTTAACGGATTTACAGCAGAACTAAGTCGTCTGGAGTGCTAAAATCAATCTCTCCATCTCCCAAATCTATTTAAATCACGCTGTAGAAGTACAGTATGGATGTGCTTCTACAGCATTGTCTATTTAGCATTCTACTAATTGGTATGGTGAAACGTTTGAAAATCACGAATTAGTAGTTAGTTAAACGCAGCGGCGATATCTGAGGTGATAAACTAAGCCACGGTGAGCAAGATCAAAAGAGTCAACGGTAGCCATCCCGACACCACTAGCGCGCATCGAAGCATTTACCCGCATATTTACACTATCACCACAAGCCGACCAAACATTAGCTACGGTTGCCAAGCTATCTCGAACGAAATAGTCAGTTCCACCGATCAAAGTCCGAGTAAAAACTGGCCCGCGACTCCCAGCAAAAAAGTACTCTGCTCGTAGCGTCCCAGTAGTTGCAGCAGCAACATAGCCTCGATAATCAGCATCATAAAGGGAAATTTGAAAGCCTTGGGGTACTCGGATGCCAATGCTCAAATTACAGCTTTTACGGCTTTGTGCTTGGTTATTAGCTAGGGCTATAAAGCTATCAAATAGAATGGTTAGCTCTTGACCATCAGGGCTAATTTCTACAGCAGCAGAGTTTTCGGGGCAACCGTTACCACCATAGACTGCATCTATAATTTGAACACTAGTAGTATCAGCAAAGGCAGGGCCAACTGAAGCAGCAATTAATGCAACCGTAGCAAAAAATGTCTTTAAAAACTTCATAATTTTTATTTATTCCTCACGAGTTAACTAACTAGTATTTGCCTAGCTAATTAACTAGTATTTTCTTAGTTCTTTACTCTAAAATTCTAATAAAAATTACAGATAAATTTCATGTCTTATTAGAAGTTATACTGAAAGTATTCAAATCGTTACCAAAGATCAAAATTGGAGTATAAATGATGAGCAAATACAATCTTATTCTTTAAGAATTACTGCGTTTTGGGGTCATTGGTTTCAACTTAATCTTTTTTAAATACTCTCAAAAAAGAAAAACAAGAGTCATTTTTTTAACTTTAGACAAAGTAGGAACTTTAAGCTTTATTTTCTAACAGGATACTTGGAATCAAGTTTTGCTAAAACCCTTGTCCCATAAGTATTATAGATGATACTATTGTAAGAAAAGAGGAAGCAAGATTAAAGCTTAGTCTGAAAAGCATTTGAAAATGGATAAATTTAATTCTGCTTTATTAAAGAGATTTTATAACTTTCTTAAATTTTTTATTTGTAGCCATCGGTTGATTTATCCTGTTATTGAGTTGATTACGTTTGAGAGAAAGTCGCACACAGGGTTAGAATAACTAAAAACATGAGGATAAGAAAAGTTGGTGGCGAATATATCCTACATCCCCAAATTACCCATACCACCGTCTCTTTTGGGGTCAGAAGTTGGTTCTTTTACTGAGTATACAGTTACTCAACGAATGCCTGCGATCGCTCGCAAAGTTATCGCTGAAAATAATTTCTCATCTGAAATTAATACCAGCTTAGAAAATCTGGCTACAGAATTACCAGCAGGATATGTGCAACCTCTTTTAAATAAGACTGCTGTAGATTTTTCAGCCTGGAACACATATTTAGAATTATACAAAGGTCAGCGTTGGCTAGATGTTCCTTGGTTTTTTGCCGAAACTTATTTTTTTCGGTTGGTTCTAGAAATTACTAATTATTTTCGCCCTGGTGTCTGGCAAGGTATCGATCCATTCGAGTTACAAAAGTCTCAAAGTTTAGAAGCATCTCTGGATTCGATTATTCTACTGTGTGGTCAGGCGAACAATTGGTTAAATAATTCCCAACTGAAGGGAGAATCAAATCAAGCAGCTTTAATAGCATTGTTATATTTTGCTTTGTGGGGAAATCGAGTTGACTTGAGTTTATGGTCAGCATCTGAGAGCGATCGCAGTCGTTTTGATATTCAAACCCAACTAGCTCACATCCTAGTAAATGATGCCTCCCAAGTCACGGAATTGTTAGCCAACTCTCAAGGGGGACGGATTGATTTTGTTGTAGACAATGCTGGTTTTGAACTTGTTTGTGATTTATTTTTAGTAGACTTTTTATTAAGTAGCGGATTGGCTAATCGGGTTTACCTACACTTAAAGCCACATCCAACTTTTGTATCTGATGCCATGATTAAGGATGTACATTACACAATAAGTTTTTTAGCCGCTACTGGAAATCAACAACTTACATCCTTTACCCAAAGACTCCAAGACAATATTGCATCAGGGCATTTAGTACTATCTGAAGATTACTTTTGGACATCGCCTTTAGCCTTTTGGGAAATACCCAACTACCTCAAAAATGAGTTAGCCAATGCGAGTTTGGTTATAGTCAAAGGAGATGCCAATTATCGCCGATTATTAGGCGATCGCCACTGGGATCTTACCACTGACATTGCAGATATAGTTTGTTACCTACCCGTGCCAATGGTAGCTCTACGCACCCTCAAGTCAGAAGTAGCAGTTGGTTTAAAACCAGAAGTTATTGAGAAAGTAGCAAAATCTGACTCTTCTTGGTTGACAAATGGACAGTGGGGTGTGATTCAGTTGGTAGTTTAGGCAATTTTGAAAAATCGAGATAATTTGTAAAAGAAATATACGTATCTTCACTACTTATAGGGTCGTCTACCCTACCCGTATCATCACAACCAGCTTAGGATAGACTAGAACAACTTTCTAAGGAAAATGGTAGAAAAAATCACAGCTGTGTTTAATGGCAAAGTGTTCTATCCGGCTGAACCGATCGCACTGCCAATCAATACCCGCGTGCGAATCAGTATTGAAATTTTACCGCCCAGCGAACATGAAACGGTATCATTTTTGCAAACGGCGCGATCGCTCCACCTCGAAGGCCCGCCTGACTGGTCTGCCAATATAGATAAATATTTGTACAGTAAATAAACTTTTCATGCATTCTGAAGTCTTTCTGGATACATCATTTGCCATTGCCTTATCTGCACCGAGCGATCGCTTGCATGACCGAGCCTTACATCTGGCTAAAATGTTACAAGCAGCAGAAACTCGTTTGGTGACAACACAGGCGGTGATGTTGGAAATTGGCAATGCCTTATCCCAACAACCTTATCGTCAGGCTGCAATCATATTATTAAATTCTCTAGTAGCAGACTCCAAAGTAGAAATTGTCCCCCTTTCCCAAGAACTCTACGAACGTGCTTTCGAGCTATATCGAGAACAAACAGAGAAAGAATGGGGATTTGTCGATTGCGTTTCTTTTATTGTCATGCAATATAGCGGAATCACTGAAGCACTGACCGCTGATGAGCATTTTCAACAAGCAGGCTTTCGAGCCTTACTGCGAGAAAATTTGCCGTAAGGATTGGAGATTGGGCATGAGACATTAGACTTCTTGCATGAATCCTTGCCCTCACCCTAAATCCCTCTCCCAAAATCGGGAGAAGGGGTTGGGCGATGTAGCAAGATCCCGCAGGGTGGGCTAGTTTTGCATTCGTGCAAGAGGTCTATTAGCAAATGACTAATGACTAATGACTAATGACAATTAAATATTTCGTTACAATCGGCGTGTGCGTTAGGCATTCTAGAGTTATCAGCCATGAAATTGATTTCCGATCCACCGATTCCTGTAAAAATTCAAAAGATGAAGGAACGCGTGCGGTGGATGCATCCAAGTTTTGTGCAACGGGGAATTGACCAAACCAGTCTAGTTATTGACGATCGCAGGCAAGATAATCCAGAATTTTCCTTTATGGTTATCGGCGATTCCGGCACTAAATCTCATTCTCGACACCACCCCCAACGAAAAGTTGCCGAACTGATGCTGCCTCACCGCAATGATTGCAGCTTTGTGTTGCACACTGGCGATGTCATCTATGTGGTGGGTTCCCAAGAATATTATTCAACAAACTTTATTGAACCTTACCGGGAATTTCTTGTCGATGGTGACAACCCGAAAGGCATTCCTTATGACCGCATGGTGTTTAATCTACCGTTCTTGCCAGTCCTTGGTAATCATGATTACTACGATGTACCTTTGATGTACCGTTTATTTACTGGCACAACATCGTCACTCCGTCGCCTGTTCCGCTACAAAGATATCGAGATTGGCTGGCATGGCTCGTATCAAGGTAATGCTTATGCACGAGCATTTATGGACTATACCCAAGCGATATCTCCACAAGAATTAGAACGTCATTTAGATCGGCACTACACTGCTAAGACTGACACAGGGCGCTGTTTGCGTTATCAACCTGGACAGTTTACCCGTTTACCCAATCGTTATTACACCTTTCGTTACGGCGGGATTGACTTTTTTGCACTGGATTCTAATACCTTTAATACACCATCACCTTTACCTGCAACGAAAGAAGGGGAAATTTACCGTCGGGAATTACAAAAGCGTCGCCAGGAAACAGATCGAGAAGAATTGGAGATTTTGAAATTATGCGATCGCCTCAACCCAGATAAACCCACCGAAGCGGAACAACTTGATGAACTTAGTGCCAAATTAGACCAAATAAACGAAATCAAAATCGACATTGAAAAACAACTAGCATCTCATCAAATGCCTGCGATCGACTTTGAACAACTTGAATGGTTGCGAAGCAGACTAATCGAATCTTGGAACACCTCCGAAGTGCGCGGACGTGTAATCTTTTTCCACCATCCTCCCTACGTCACAGAAGCTACCAAGTGGAATCAGGCACAAACCTTGGCGGTTCGCCACCGCTTGCGCTGGGTGTTTGAACAAGTAGCAGAAACTCTTGGTACTCTAATTAAAGAACGTCCCATAGTCGATTTGATTTTAAACGGTCACGCTCACTGTTTGGAGCATCTTTGCACAACTGACACCGGATTTGCAGACTCGCATATTAACTGTATTATTTCTGGTGGGAGCGGTCATCGTCCCCGTTATCAAAGGCGAGAAGGGACTGAATTGATGGAAACTTTTGCTGAGATTGCAGGTAAACCCACTCGGAAAGTTGCAGATTCAACGCTATTTGTGGGGCGTCATAACTACAATTTCCAAAACCGACTGCCTTATTCATGTGTGCGGATTGATGTTCTGGATGGTAGCCCGCCCAAGTTTATCATCAGACCGTTGATTACTGAACGGGTTGAACAAGAGTGGTATAACACGGAACTTGAACCTTTTGCGATCTAAACGGGATCGGCAAGTAATTAACTACCTCATTCCCCATCTGATTTAAAAATCAAATCTCAGTGCTGCTGGGTTGCTTTGAGTGGTTCTGTTGGTGTTTTACCAAATGCACCTTTGCATTGGGACAAAAGCTAGGTATATCCTAATCTTAAATAGAGTTACGATCATCTCAAATTATGGCAGGACATAGTAAATGGGCAAATATTAAGCGCCAAAAAGCGGTAGTAGATGCAAAAAGGGGAAAAACCTTCACTCAGTTATCGCGGGCGATTATCGTTGCTGCTAGAAGCGGCGTCCCAGATCCGGCGCTGAATTTTCAACTTCGCACGGCAATTGACAAGGCAAAGGCAGCGAGTATTCCCAATGATAATATTGAACGAGCGATCGCTAAAGGTGCAGGCACTTTGGGCGGCGATAGTGCTACTTTTGAAGCGATTCGCTACGAAGGCTATGGCCCTGGCGGTGTAGCGATTTTAATCGAAGCCCTCACAGATAATCGTAATCGCACTGCTGCTGACTTGCGTGTAGCTTTTAGTAAAAATGGTGGCAATCTTGGTGAAGTAGGTTGCGTTAGCTGGATGTTTGAACAAAAAGGCGTTTGTGTAGTGCAGGGTGTACTTGACGAAGAACAGCTTTTAGAAGCATCTCTCGAAGGCGGTGCCCAGTCTTATGAGATGACTGAAGATGAGATGGCTGAGGTATTTACTGATATTGGAAATTTAGAAACCCTTAGTCAGGCACTCAAAAATCAAGGTTTTAAGGTAACTGATGCTGAATTGCGCTGGATTCCTAGTAATAGTGTAGAAGTTACCGATCCCGATCAGGCGCGATCGCTTTTCAAGTTAATTGATACTTTAGAAGGCCTGGATGACGTGCAAAATGTCACAGCTAACTTTGACGTAGCAGAAGAATTGATGGCTCTCAGCATTTCCTAATCAAAATTAACCGAGGTTTTATAGCCAAATTACAGTTATTTGGATGATGTCCAAAATGTTACATTCTAAACATCACAAGCATCACGCTAAAAACCTAGTTCATAAACACTTATAAATAGTTACTATTAGTCGTAAAAGTTTTTAGTACAGCACGGCGTAAATAAAGCACTCATTCCAAATCGACAAAACTCTTACGCTAGATTCCTTTTGACTTCCACCTTGTGGTACTAGTAGCTCTGTAATCAAGTTTAGTGTTGGTTGAAAATTATTTAGAATCAAAGTTTTGCATAAAAAAGGCTCAAGCATTTCTGCCTGAGCCTTTTCTAAATTCAATTAAGCTTAGTAGCGGTTGTTGCTACGGTTGTAGCCACCGCCACCACCACGGTTTCCACCAAAGGAACCACCACTTCTGTCTTCTTTGGGCTTGGCTTTATTTACCTTGAGGTCACGGCCAAGCCATTCAGCACCATCAAGAGCTTCAATAGCTTTTGCTTCTTCATCTTCTGAACTCATTTCCACGAAAGCAAAGCCGCGTAAACGACCTGTTTCACGGTCAGTGGGTAGTTGAACACGCTTTACAGCACCATATTCTGCAAATACAGCACTTAGCGCATCTTGTGTAACATCATAGGAGAGGTTACCAACGTAAATTGACATCAAATGTCTCCAAAATCATAAGTTTGTAGAGATTTAGATTTCGGAGAGAAGTCTGTAATACCAAAAGGAAAAAGCCTGTCAATACTAAAAACAAACACTGTCGCCGAATTAATTCTCATTTCACTTCCCATGATGACATAGGAAGCAAATTTCTGGGTAAAAGTTTGAATAACTGTTATAAAAAGTTATATAAGTGGTTAATAGCTAGATGCTGGCTGGTCTAAAAACGGGTGAGGCTAAGTGAACCGCACCCTAGAGATCAACTAATCCACTCTCTTTTCTAAATATTGACCAATCATCAACTGCTCACCAGCACGGGAGATAATGGTTTGTCTGGTGCGGTATTTGCTGCCAATTAGCTTTAACTCTTCTTCAAAGACCGAACCGTTGTACTCAGTTCGCAAACACATTATTTTAGGGTTAGAGAAATAATACTGAGCAGTAACTGGTTTGGATATGGCAAAACCGCGATCGCGGTACAAAATATTTCCTAAAGCTCCAAATATAGTTGAACCTTGCGACTCTTTCCTGTCCTTCAGCACATCCATACTTTCCCACGTTACTGCTGCACCACAGATCAAACTACCTGTATCAGGCAAATCGTGCATCTGAGCTAGGTTTTGCAATTCATCACAGCCTTGATTGAGAAAATTGATCGTAACTATACTCTCCATCTCCTTGGTTTCTCCCTTGGGTAGGGTGTAGTAGCGCCGTTGCGATCGCCACTTACCGACTGATTCCTGAAAAAATTCGGAAATCTGGGATTCATCAGTGGTTTGTACGATTTTGAGCAATGATGTCACGCCTTACCTTCCTCACCTAATGCAAATATATTTTTGGCAAAAAATTTCATTCTTGCGTTGATATGGTACTTATCACCCTGTTGCTTGCCATATTACGCAAGGGGGGTAAGAAAAATAGTGTTTTCCAATACATTATAGACTTAAAAAAGCAATAAATCTTTAATATTCTTAACTTAAAAATAAAATACTATAAATACGAGTATTTATGCGAGAATAAAATAAACAGGTAATTATTGCAATATCGCCCATGTTGGGATTGTAGAACAAACAGTTTCATATCTATAGAGAAAGCCAGGTTTCTCCTATAGGTAGATTTAAGAAAACTGACAAATCTTTATACTAAGTTTATAATTTATTATCTGCAAGAAGATTTTCTACCTCTGCGTAAGAAGTAGAGCGGTGAGGAATTTTAGACTTTTATGGGAAAACAGTAATTTCTTATACAGAAAATTACTGATAGACAGCTTATGAATTCTCACCGTTTTTGGTTAATGATATCTCTAAAAATTACTTGGTAAAACACGGCTGTTTAACCCCAAAAGCTCCCCAATAAAAGAAAAATAAATGATCTTGGATATGAATAAGCCGCACAAACAGGTGAAAATGACAGATCCGGTAGCCGCCAACCAGCTCATTAATATCCAATTAAATTCTGTTGTGAAGACTGAAGTGGTGAGCGCAGATGTAAAGAGTAGAATTCTTGCAAACAGAACTTGTGCAACAGCTGGAAAAGGAAAAAATTACTTCCTTTCCTCCACCTCTGTAAGAAGTTTGTTAATTCCCTGTTTGGTAGGTATAGGACTGCTGACGGCGAGTTGCGGTTCACTGCCCAAAGAATCAGCCGAGGCACAATCTCAAAAATCTGGTAGAGAACGTGGTAGTGCAACGCCTGTAGATGTGGCGATCGCTCG
Organism: Nostocales cyanobacterium LEGE 12452; assembly: GCA_015206945.1. GTDB lineage: Bacteria > Cyanobacteriota > Cyanobacteriia > Cyanobacteriales > Nostocaceae > Nostoc. The sequence goes on from JADEXV010000019.1 coordinate 12,146, forward strand.
AACTGATTTGCTGCAAAAATCACCAGAATATACAGGTAATACAACACCGTTTCGGATTGTATCATTGCGATCGCAAGTAGAAGCCCGGTTGTTGGCTTTAAACCTTGATGTGGGCGATACAGTAAAACTTGGGCAAAACGTCGGGCGGTTAGATGATGCCATACTTTCAACCGAATTAAAGCAAGCAGAAGCAGAGCTAGCAGCCCTCAAATCAGAAGTAGCTAGGGCAACCAATCAGGTAAGCAATGCTCGTGCAGACGTTGAACGGGCGCGCCTAGAAGTAGTACAAGCTCAAGCAGACTCAGAACGGCAACAGAGGTTGTTCAAAGCTGGAGCGATCGCTGAACAAACTGCCCAGCAAGCACGTACCCAGGCAAAGACAGCTGCCCAAGCACTGCGGGCAGCTCAAGAAGAAGTCCGTACAGAACAGCAAGCCGTCGCTGCTGCCCAAGGTAGAGTACTTGCTCAACAGGCATTGGTTGCTCAAAACAAAGAGCGGAGGTCTTACGCTCGGCTGGTATCTCCGATCGCTGGCGTAATCACAGAAAAGGTGACAGAACCAGGCAACCTTTTGCAAGCAGGTAGCGAAGTCTTAAAAATTGGCGACTTTAACCGTGTCAAAGTCGTTGTGCAAGTTTCCGAATTAGAACTAGCACAAATTCAGGTTGGGCAGTCTGTCCAAGTCCGTTTAGATGCCTTCCCCAAAGAAGCGTTAATTGGCAGAGTTACGCGCATTTCCCCAGCTGCCGATGCCACAGCTCGCTTGATACCTGTAGAGGTAGTGATTCCCAACAATCAGGGCAAGATTGGCAGCGGACTACTGGCGCGAGTCAACTTTGAAAACCAGACTCAACAGCGGGTAGTAGTGCCGCAAACAGCTATTCAAAAACAAGCAGGGGCAGCAAAGGCAGCAGCTAAAGAGCAAGAAAACCGAGCGGGGACGCTATTTGTGGTGAAAGACACAGATGGTAAGACGAAAGTAGCGACACGTGCTGTCACCTTAGGACAAAAAGCTGATGGCAAAGTGGAAATTTTATCCGGCTTACAAGCGGGAGAGCGCTATGTTGTTCGTAGTGGTAAGCCGTTAAAAGAAGGTGACACTGTAAGTCTTTCAATTCTTTCAGAAAAGCAATAGTAGGGTGGGGAGTAACCACCATATTAATGAAAAAAGTACTCAGTAGTCAGCACTTAGCACTTATCACTTAGTATCATGCAGCAGGCAAATAATAATAGTGGCAATAGCGGATTTAGCCTTAGTGCGATCGCTATCCGCCAACACATTGGTACACTCATGCTCACTGTGGCAGTAATTGTCATTGGGGTATTTTTTCTCACAACTATCCAAGTGGATCTGCTACCGGCTATTACCTATCCGCGAATTGGCGTCCGGCTAGAAGCCCCTGGTATTTCACCAGAAGTAGCAGTAGATGAAATCACCAGACCTTTAGAAGAAGCTTTACGGGCAACCGAGAATGTGGTGCAAGTTTTTTCCCGCACCCGTGAAGGACAAGTGAGCCTCGATTTATACTTCCAACCAGGGGGCGATATTGACCAAGCCCTAAACGATGCTACTGCTGCTTTTAACCGAAACCGAGGACAACTGCCAGATACGATAGAGGAGCCGCGCTTATTTAAAGTCGATCCTTCCCAATTGCCGGTTTATGAATTGGCGCTGACATCTGCTTCGTTACAAGGTAAAGATTTACGCGTATTTGCTGATGAAGAGTTAACGCGTGAACTCAGTGTAGTACCGGGAGTCGCTTCTGTTGACGTATCTGGCGGTGCAGAAGAAGAAGTACGGGTGCTTGTCGACTTAAACCGATTGCAAGCTTTGGGTGTCGGGTTAAATGATGTCTTAGATGAATTAACAGCCCGTAACCAAGATATTTCTGGCGGTCGGATTCTGGGGCAAAATTCTGAGCCATTGACTCGGACTGTCGGACGCTTCCAAAATGCCAAGGAAATTGAAAACCTTTCTTTGGAAGTTTCTTCTCCTACTAGTGCTAATACGACTAATAGTAGTAATATCACTAGCACTACCACTACTACTCCTGCACCTTCCCGCCGCGTCTACTTGCGAGACTTTGCAGAGGTAATTGACGATACAGAAGAACAACGAGTATTTGTTTACCTCAACCGTCAGCCTGCGGTGAAATTTTCAATCCAAAAGCAGCCTGAAGCCAACACAATCACAGTTGTAGATGCTGTTAAGCGGCGAATTGAACAATTACGGCAATCGGGTTTAATTCCAGCAGACATGACTTTGAGTCCCACCACAGATGAATCTGTCTTCATCCGCAATTCTTTAAATGATGTCATCTTTTCGGGGATTTCTGGGGCATTGTTAGCAGCCGCAGCAGTATTGTTATTTTTGGGATCGTTCAGGCAAACATTTATTATCAGTTTAACGATTCCGCTGTGTACTCTGGCAGCGATCGCTTTGATGAGAATATTTGGTTTAACCTTGAATGTTTTTAGTTTGGCAGGACTGACATTAGGAGTCGGCCAAGCAATTGATACATCGGTTGTGATCTTGGAGAACATTTCCGAAAAAACAGGGATGACTCCCAATCAGAGGGAGATGGAGGCAGGGGAGCAGATAAGCAGAGGAGCAGAGGGGAAGGGGAGAAATTCAAGATTCTTTATTGACAGTGCGATCGCAGCTTCCCAAGAAGTAGAATCTGCTTTAGTTGCTGCTACAGGTGCCAACTTAGTTTCTGTAGTGCCATTCCTCTTAATTGGCGGCTTTATTGCACTGCTATTTAATGAACTGATTCTGACAATTAGCTTCGCAGTTGCAGCATCCCTTGTTGTCGCCATTACAGTAGTGCCGATGCTGTCTTCTCGACTCTTGGGAATTCGCTGGTCTAGTCGGATTAGTGAATTTTGGCTACTTAGACAGTTTAATCACCGATTTGAAGATGGGACGCGGGGATACGGTAACTTCTTAACCAAGGTTTTACGCTATCGACTCCTCGTCGTTATTGCTGCTTTGGTAATTTTAGGCGGCAGTAGCTTCTTTATGTTTGGTCAAATTCCCCAAGAAATTTTACCCCGGATCAGTACTGGTCAAGCTACCTTAAGAGCGCAGTTTCCTCCCGGTACACCTTTAGCAACTTCTGAAAAAGTTATGCAAATTGTCGATGACATTTTGCTAAAACAACCAGAAACCGAGTCTGCTTTCACAACTGTGGGTGGTTCTTTGTTTGGTAGCAATACTACAGAAAATCCCTTACGTGCTAGCAGCACTATCAATCTAAAACCAGGCACAGATGTCGAAGCTTTCGTCAAAAAAGTAACTCAAGAATTTAACAAACTCAACTTAGCAGGAATTCTGCTACGCCTCAATCCTGGTCAGGTGCGGGGTTTAATCTTAAGTAATTCTCCAGTGCAAGGGTCAGAAGTTGACGTGATTTTGCAAGGTGAGAATGAAGAAAACTTAACCCAAGCAGGCGCCCAAGTGCTGCAAGCATTGCAGGAAAGGGCAAAATTAGCGACATTCCGGCCAGATGCCGACCCCCGACAACCAGAAATCCAAATTCGCCCCGACTGGGAACGGGTTTCGGCTTTAGGATTGAGCGCTCAACAAATTGGTGCAACAGTTCAAACAGCAATTGAAGGTTCAGTTCCCACGCAAATTCAACGCGGTAATCGTTTAGTAGATGTGCGGGTGCAGCTAAATAAGGAAGCGATTGCGCGTCCTTCCCAGCTAGAGCAATTACCGTTATTTACAGAAAATAATCAACTAATCCGCCTTTCAGATGTTGCGAATATTCAAGAAGGGCAAGCGCCTGGTGAGGTGCAACGGATTAATCAGCGCCAAGCTTTCATTGTGGCAGGCAATCTCAGTGAGGGGGCTAGTCTTGGTGAAGCGATCGCAGAAGTCAACGAAGTACTTAAAGATGTAGACTTACCTGATGGCGTTTCGATTGTACCTAGTTCTGCCCAAGAAACTAATCAGCAACTTCAGGATGCTTTAAAAACTTTGGGGGCGTTGGCAACGTTCTTAATCTTTGTAGTCATGGCGGTGCAATACAATTCGCTGATTGACCCATTGGTAATTATGTTCACCGTACCGCTAGCGTTAGCTGGGGGACTTTTTGGACTTTACATTACCCAAACTGCAATTGGTGCAACTGTAATTGTTGGCGTCGTCCTGCTAGTGGGAATTGTGGTAAACGCAGGGATTCTCATGGTAGAACTAGCGAACCAAATTCGGGATGAAATTGGTTGTAGTCGCCAAATTGCGATCATGAAAGCTGCTCCTCAACGCTTGCGCCCAATTATCATGACCACAGTCACCACTATCTTGGGACTGTTTCCTTTGGCATTGGGTATTGGCGAAGGTTCTGAGTTTTTGCAGCCTTTAGGGATTGTAGTTTTCTTTGGGATGGCGATCGCAACAATGCTGACATTATTTATCATCCCTTGTTTTTATATTCTGCTGCACGATTTGCTTGGTGGAAATTGGGCAAAGCCAGTGTTAATCCGGTTGCGTGGAGTTACGAAAAAACTTATCAGCTAATGAGCATTTAACTTGCACATAGCGCAATACCGATTTTACTAGCGATCGCGATCGCTGTTTCTCTCTGAGGTGGTTATAAATAGACAGCCGTTTGCCATAGTCTCTCAACTTTATAACCATTTCAGATATCCACTTAGACATCACCCCTGTTGTAACCAAGCCTGCCTTTCTCCAATGCTAAAAACAAAGTTTTCCAAAGTTTATGACGCTTAGGGTCAACAAAACGATAATCTTGGCTGAATAAGTGAATAAAAACTAATACCTCACTGCAAGGCATTCTTTCTTGTTTGTGCTTTTTGTGCTTGAAAGCTTATGGTGATCCGCCCCGCCACAATAACTGACGTACCCGCAGTTTTACCAATGGTTGTCAAAATTTGTGCTTTGCATGAGTCTTGGGATTCCGCCAAGTATGGTTTTCTACCGCATCCAGAACAGCGTTATGAGCAATGGTTGACGCGTTTGGCAAATAGCGATGGCTTCTCTACGAGACGCGACGCGAACGCCGATGCTTCCAGCGTACGCAGTGTATTTCTAGTATCCGAAAATGAAGGGCAAATTGTAGGGTTTCTGGTAGCAACAGTTGAGCGAGAAATACCAATTTATCGGTTACAGGAATTTGCTTTTATTCATGATATCTGGGTAGAGCCAGAATATCGCCAAAAAGGAATTGCGCGGCAGATGGTGATGCTAAGTATTGAACGCTTTCATCAAATGGGCGTCAAGCAAATTCGTCTAGATACAGCAATTGCTAACGAGGCTTCACGGCGGTTATTTGCATCTTGTGGTTTTCGATTCAGCATTATTGAAATGCTGATTGAATTGAGTCATTAGTCATAAGCTTATGACTAATGACAAAGGACTAACTAGCTAACAGAGTTTTTTCTAGAGAAGTCCAACGGAAAGAGCGATCGCCACCCCTCTCAATGATTACTCTCACTCGTGGTTCTAGTTGAGGCAAATTCGTTAAATACTCAAGTTCCTCATTAGAAAGAATATGCCCTTCAATAATCCACAAGACCAGCCCCTTAGACTTTGGTGGTAGCTGTTCTAGATGAGAATTGAGAATTGGCGGCAAATAGTACACATGACCTACTGCTGCACCACTACCAGTGCTTTTTTTCCCAAGATGAGGAGGTCTGACTCCATGAATTCTTGTGAGATACGCAGCTACGTCACCCAGTCCTTTAGCAGTAATGTGAAGGGTAGTATAGCCAGCTGCCCGTAGTCGGCGCTGATATCGACCTTCATAACCCCCTTCCAGAGGTACATACACTCCAAGAGCGCCAAATTTTTCCAGATCGCGGATTAAACCGTTGCCAGTGGTAATTAGTGCCATAGATTTTCGTCTTATCCCACTTAGATATCTCTATTATTTACCCTGAACCGATAGATTAAAAGCATTTTTTTGGGTATTAGGCATCCCTTCGGCTTCTCTGCGAGACGCTACGCGAACGCTCAGGGCAAGTGGGCATTGGGGATTAATTATTCTCCCCTGCTCCTCTGCTCCCCGCTCGGTCACTGAGCGTAGCCGAAGTGCTGCTCCCCCACTCCCTAAAAATAGCTCTATAAATTACTGGACAAACATAAATAAATAATTTATATTATTAGATTGTGACCAAAAACGCAAATTAGGTTGACTTTTTACTGTCATTCTGAGGTAGTGTTAGCATCAAAAACTGACGACTTAATCCAAATTGGATTATCTAACTCAGAGCGATCGTAGACTGGTAAACTAAGAAAGCTTTCAGGTCAACATTAGAGCTTATGGAAGAATAACTAAAGTTAATCCTAAGCTCCAAGGTACGTTTACTCCTGTGCCTCTAAAAAAAGCAGGCAAAAACTTAAACAATAGTTTAAGGTGTTTAAGGAAGTAAAACTGAGCAGCAATGTTGGTTTCATGGCATTACGTCAGTCTCAGTTAACGGATACTGGGCGGTAATAACCGCTTAAGTCCAACTGCAACACGGCAGTAGCCAATCTCCGGGAAGCCGCCCTTCGGGCGTGTAAAAATCGGAAAACCCGCCGACAGCGCTGCCTCCAGAAAGTGCCAGAGCAATTGCTTGGACGAAAGCATTGCTGCACACAGCTTAAAGCTGTAGCGCCTTGCATTGATTCCAGAAGTTACTCCTTCCCAACGGGAAGAGACTTGTGGCTGTTCTGGTGATCTAAATGAGTGAAGCTAAACAGATTCACCAAGCAGTAAGGACACGGTTTGTTGTGTCCGAAAGCATTTGGAGCGGTTTATTAAAACCATTCCAAATTTCGCAGGCTAACCCAGCCTAAACTGATGCGTACAAAGCGTGTCCTCTAAAGTCCAATTCCAAGGTCAGCAAGTAGAAAGGAGAACCAGTTACTGTGTCTGTAGGTATTCTCGGCACCAAGCTGGGCATGACTCAAATATTTGACGAAGCAGGAGTATCTATTCCTGTAACTGTCATTCAAGCAGGGCCATGCACTGTTACACAAGTTAAAACGAAAGAAACCGACGGTTACTTTGCCATTCAAGTTGGTTATGGCGAAGTCAAACCCAAGGCACTAAACAGACCATTATTGGGTCATTTGGCGAAATCATCTGCCCCAGCATTGCGTCACTTAAATGAATATCACACCGATAGCTCTAGTGATTATGCTTTAGGTCAAGAGATTAAAGCAGATATTTTTAGCGCTGGTCAAATTGTCGATGTCGTCGGTACAAGCATCGGTCGCGGCTTTGCGGGAAACCAAAAGCGCAACAACTTTGGTCGCGGGCCAATGTCACACGGTTCCAAAAACCACAGAGCGCCAGGTTCTATTGGTGCTGGTACAACACCAGGTCGTGTCTATCCAGGTAAGCGGATGGCAGGTCGTTTGGGTGGAAAACGTATTACAATCCGCAAACTGACCATAGTGCGAGTCGATCCAGAACGCAACTTATTGCTGATTAAGGGAGCTATTCCTGGTAAACCAGGCGCTCTAGTAAGTGTTGTGCCTGCAAAAACAGTGGGATAGTCAAAAGTCATTAGTCAGTAGTCAGTAGTCATTGGCTAAGGACAAAAGACAAATGACAAATGACAAATGACAAAGGACAGATAACAAAGATGGTTGAAAGCGTAGTTAAAAATTGGCAAGGAGAACAGGTCGGTGAGACGACCTTCGAGTTGCGCGTTGCCAAAGAAGGAACAGCATCTCATATTGTGCACCGCGCCTTAGTACGGCAATTGACCAATGCTCGTCAAGGAAATGCCAGCACAAAAACTCGTGCTGAAGTAAGAGGTGGCGGTCGTAAACCTTGGCGGCAAAAAGGTACTGGTCGCGCTCGTGCAGGGTCTATTCGTTCACCATTGTGGCGTGGTGGTGGTGTGATCTTTGGGCCAAAGCCTAGAGACTTCGACCTTAAATTGAACCGCAAAGAGCGACGTTTAGCACTGCGGACAGCATTTGTCGGTCGTATTGACGACTTGATCGTAGTAGAAGAATTTAGCACCGAGCTATCTCGCCCGAAGACTAAAGAATTAGTGGCAGCGCTTGCCCGTTGGGGAATAGTACCAGAAAGCAAGGCACTGTTAATTTTGTCTGAAATTGCGGATACAGATAACGTTTATTTATCAGCCCGCAACATTGAAAATTTAAAACTAATTGCAGCCGACCAGCTAAATGTTTTTGATTTACTGCACGCTGACAAAATTGTAGTTACGGCATCAGCCCTAGAAAAAATTCAGGAGGTCTACAGTGCCTAGCTTTGACCCCCGCGACCTTGCCGACTTAGTACGTCGCCCAATCGTCACCGAAAAAGCGACCATCTTGATGGAGCAAAATAAGTACACCTTTGAAGTAATTCCAAAGGCATCAAAGCCAGAAATCAAGGCTGCGATCGAAGACTTGTTTCAGGTCAAGGTTGTAAAAGTCAACACCATCCTACCACCGCGTAAAAAGCGGCGCGTTGGTAAATTTATTGGCTATAAGCCCCAATATAAGCGAGCGATCGTCACCGTCGCACCTGGGGATGAAGACAAGATTAGACAAGTTCTATTCCCAGAAGTCTAAAAAGTTGTGAGTTAGGAGTTAGGAGTTAAGAGTTACTGAACTCAAAACTCAACACTCAACACTCAGCACTCAGCACTTAGCACTCAGCACTTAAAAATATGGGTACCCGTTCTTATCGCCCTTATACCCCCAGCACTCGCCAAGTTACAATCTCTGACTTTGCGGAAATTACCAGAACCGAGCCAGAAAAATCCTTAACAACCTCGAAGCATCGCGCTAAAGGTCGGAATAATCACGGACGGATTACTAGTCGTCGCCGGGGTGGCGGACACAAACAACTTTATCGGATCATCGATTTTAAAAGGGATAAACATAATATTCCTGCCAAAGTCGCAGCGATTGAATACGATCCTAACCGCAATGCCAGAATTGCCCTTTTGTATTACCAAGATGGCGAAAAACGGTACATACTTCACCCAAACGGATTGAAAGTTGGAACAATAATTGTTTCTGGGCCTGATTCTCCCTTTGAAGATGGTAATGCCTTACCACTCTGGAAGATTCCCTTAGGTACTAGTGTTCACAACGTAGAATTCACTCCTGGTAAAGGTGGTCAAATTGTACGTGCTGCTGGTGCTAGCGCCCAAGTCGTAGCCAAAGAAGGTAATTACGTAACTCTCAAATTACCTTCAGGAGAAGTCCGGTTGATTCGACGCGAGTGCTACGCCACTATTGGGCAAGTAGGCAACACCGATGCGAGAAACCTGAGTGCAGGTAAAGCCGGACGAAATCGCTGGAAAGGTCGCCGTCCTAAGGTTAGAGGTAGCGTCATGAACCCAGTGGATCACCCACATGGTGGTGGTGAAGGTAGAGCGCCTATCGGTAGATCGGGGCCTGTTACACCTTGGGGTAAACCCACATTGGGTGCGAAGACACGCAATCGCAAGAAACTTAGCAGCAAGTTGATTGTACGTCGTCGTCGTAAGTCTTCTAAACGCGGTCGCGGTGGTCGTGAATCTTAAAGAGTTAGAAGTTATGAGTTTTGAGTTATGAGTTGAATCTAACTTATTAACTCCTCACTCCTAACTCCTCACTCCTAATTCCTAAATCCTAAATCCAAAATTGAACTATGGGTCGTTCTCTAAAAAAAGGTCCTTTCGTTGCGGATCATCTCCTAAAGAAAATTGAAAAGCTCAACGACAACAACAGAAAAGAAGTTATTAAAACTTGGTCACGAGCTTCGACAATTTTGCCTCTAATGGTAGGACATACCATAGCTGTTCACAACGGACGCCAACACGTTCCCGTTTTTGTAAATGAACAGATGGTAGGACATAAGTTGGGTGAATTTGCCCCGACACGCACCTACAGAGGTCATGGAAAAAGCGACAAAAAAGCAGGTAGGTAGTTATTAGTCATTGGTCATTTGTCATTTGTCATTGGTCATTAGTTATTAGCTTTCGACAAAAGACAAAGGATAAAGGACGAAGGACGAAGGACAAAATTGGAGAAAATTATGGCTACTAATACTACTGAAGTAAAAGCGATCGCTCGTTTTATCCGCATCTCGGCCTACAAGGTGCGTCGGGTACTCGATCAAATCCGCGGACGATCTTACCGAGAAGCGTTAATCATCCTGGAATTCATGCCTTATCGCGCCACTGAACCCATATTGAAGGTTCTCAGAAGCGCTGCTGCCAATGCCGAACACAACGCTGGGTTAGATCGGACTCAACTAGTGATTACTCAGGCTTATGCCGATCAAGGACCACCGTTGAAGCGCTTCCAACCAAGAGCGCAAGGTCGAGCTTACCAAATTCGCAAGCCGACGTGTCATATTACCGTAGCTGTTGCAGCTGCTCCAGAAAAATAAGCACGTTTACCCTATAAATTGCGTAAAGTAAGAAATTTTAGAGGAAGCATTTGTGGGACAAAAGATTCATCCAGTTGGTTTTCGCCTGGGTATTACACATGAACATCAATCCCGTTGGTTTGCTGTTCCCGATCGCTATCCAGAACTTCTACAAGAAGATTACAAACTCCGTCAATACATAGAACAAAAGCTGGGTAGACAGGCTCAAAACAACGCCGGAATTTCCGAAGTGCGGATTGAGCGCAAAGCTGACCAAATCGACTTAGAAGTACGCACAGCTAGACCTGGTGTTGTAGTGGGTCGCGGTGGACAAGGTATCGAATCCTTACGTACCGGACTCCAAGGATTGTTAGGTAGTAATCGTCAAATTCGGATCAACGTAGTTGAAGTTCAACGAGTTGATGCTGATGCCTACCTAATTGCCGAATACATTGCTCAACAATTGGAACGTCGGGTTTCCTTTCGGCGGGTAGTGCGGCAATCGATTCAACGTGCCCAACGTGCTGGTGTCCAAGGTATTAAAATCCAAGTTAGCGGTCGCCTCAACGGTGCGGAAATTGCCCGGACAGAGTGGACTCGTGAAGGTAGAGTACCTTTACATACCCTACGGGCTGACATTGACTACTCTTATTGCACGGCAAAAACTGTTTACGGCATTTTGGGTATCAAAGTATGGGTGTTTAAGGGAGAAATTATTCCTGGACAGGAACCAGATCCACTACCACCAGCAAGCCGCGATCGCGAACGTGACCCCCGCGATCGCGATCGAGAACCCCGTCGCCGTCAACAACAGCGTCGTCGCCAGCAATTTGAAGACCGCTCAAATGAAGGATAAATCGTCATTAGTCATTAGTCATTAGTAAATGGCAGATGGCAAATGACAAATGACAAATGACAAATGACAAATGACAAACCATGTTAAGCCCTAGAAGAACTAAATTCCGCAAACAACAGCGGGGACGGATGGAAGGACTAGCCACCCGTGGTAGTACCCTCAACTTCGGTGATTTTGCACTCCAAGCACAAGAACCTGCTTGGATTACCTCGCGTCAAATCGAGGCTTCCCGTCGGGCAATGACTCGTTATATTCGTCGGGGTGGACAAATCTGGATTCGGATTTTCCCTGATAAACCTGTAACCATGCGTCCTGCTGAAACCCGGATGGGTTCCGGTAAAGGTAATCCAGAATTTTGGGTAGCGGTAGTCAAGCCAGGACGGATTTTGTTTGAAATTGGTGGAGTTTCTGAAGAAATCGCTCGTGAAGCGATGCGTTTGGCTTCATTTAAACTGCCCATCAAAACTAAGTTTATTGTGCGCTCTCAACCACAGGAGCAGGAGTAGCTTATGCCTCTTCCCAAGATTTCAGAAGCTAGAGAATTAAGCGACGAGAAGCTCTCTGATGAAATTGTCGCGATCAAAAGACAACTATTTCAGTTGCGCTTGCAAAAAGCCACCAGACAACTAGAAAAGCCCCATCAGTTCCGACAATTGCGCCACCGCCTAGCCCAATTGCTGACGCTAGAAACAGAACGCAAACGGGCAGCAAGTCAATCGGCTAAAGAAGCAAAGTAGGAGATTATGGCAGTTAAAGAACGAGTTGGCTTGGTAGTGAGCGATAAAATGCAAAAAACTGTGGTAGTCGCCATAGAAAACCGCGCTCCTCACCCCAAGTACGGCAAGATTGTGGTTAACACCCAACGATATAAAGTTCACGACGAAGAAAATCAGTGTAAAGTAGGCGATCGCGTTCGCATTCAGGAAACTAGACCCCTGAGTAAAACCAAGCGCTGGAAAATCACAGAAGTCCTGAACGTCAAGCCTACTTAAACCTCATCGTTGTTAGCAACTAACAACATTACAAGGGAGAATAATTGTGATTCAACCCCAGACTTACCTGAATGTCGCAGATAATAGCGGCGCCCGCAAACTAATGTGCATCCGCATTTTAGGCGGAGGCAACCGTCGTTATGGTTTTATCGGCGATAAAATTATCGCAGTTGTCAAAGATGCTACACCCAACATGGCTGTAAAAAAGTCTGATGTTGTGGAAGCAGTAATTGTCAGGACTCGTAAAGCTGTAAATCGTGACAGCGGCATGAGTATTCGCTTTGATGATAACGCTGCTGTAATCATCAACAAAGACGGTAATCCCAGAGGCACACGGGTTTTTGGCCCAGTTGCACGGGAACTGCGCGATAAAAACTTCACCAAAATTGTTTCTCTGGCTCCGGAGGTGCTTTAATGGCAGCCAAACAGGGTACGCCCAAAGTATTCCACAAAATGCACGTCAAAACTGGCGACACCGTACAAGTGATTGCTGGCAAAGACAAAGGAAAAGTTGGCGAAATTACTCAGGCACTTCCCCAACTGAGTAAAGTTATTGTCAAAGGTGTCAACATTAAAACCAAGCACGTCAAACCCCAGCAAGAAGGGGAATCAGGGCGAATTATTACCCAAGAATTCCCGATTCATAGCTCCAACGTAATGCTTTATTCCACCAAGCAAAACGTTGCCAGTCGTGTTGGTTACACCTTTACCTCAGAAGGCAAAAAGGTCAGAAAACTCAAGAAAACCGGCGAAATTCTCGATAAATAAGAATTAGTCAACTTGAGATTTTAGATTTTTGATTAAATTTAAAATCTAAAATCAAAAATTAAAGCTTCCCTGACCAAGCCCAGGGATATCAGGACAAAAAACTATGCCGACAACAAGACTCAAAACCTTATATCAAGAGACAATCGTCCCCAAACTGATTAATCAGTTTCAATATACCAACGTTCATCAAGTACCGAAGTTGGTAAAGGTTACGATTAACCGAGGTTTGGGTGAAGCAGCTCAAAATGCGAAGTCTCTAGAGGCATCCATCAACGAAATTGCCCTGGTAACAGGTCAAAAACCAGTGGTGACACGGGCGAAAAAGGCGATCGCTGGCTTTAAGATTCGTCAAGGGATGCCTGTGGGGATCATGGTTACTCTCAGAGCCGAACGGATGTATGCCTTTTTTGACAGACTAGTTAGCCTGTCACTACCCAGAATTCGAGATTTTCGCGGCGTTAGCCCTAAAAGCTTTGACGGACGCGGTAACTACACTTTGGGTGTGAGAGAACAGCTAATTTTTCCAGAAGTCGAATACGACAGCATCGATCAAGTGCGTGGGATGGATATATCCATCATCACCACAGCAAAAAACGACGAAGAGGGACGCGCCTTACTTAAAGAATTAGGAATGCCCTTTCGCGATCAGTAAGTTCATCTATAGAGGGAACGATGGCGGCTAACGACACAATTGCAGATATGCTGACGCGCATCCGCAATGCCAACCTGGCGCGGCATCAAACTACACAAGTGCCAGCGACAAAATTGACCCGAAGCATTGCCAAAGTGCTACGGGAGGAAGGCTTTATTGCTGAAATCGAAGAAGCAGAAGAAGGGGTAAAACGCAATCTGGTGATTTCCCTGAAATACAAGGGAAAAAACCGTCAGCCTCTGATCACCGCTTTAAAGCGAGTGAGTAAACCTGGCTTGCGTGTTTATTCAAATCGAAAAGAATTACCAAGGGTACTAGGCGGCATTGGCATTGCCATTATTTCTACATCCAGTGGCATTATGACTGACCGCGAAGCGCGGCGTCAGAACTTGGGTGGCGAAGTACTTTGTTACGTTTGGTAGTCATTGGTCATTAGTCATTTGTCATTAGTGAAAGACAAAGGACAAAGGACAAATAACAAAGGACAAAAAGTCATGTCACGTATTGGTAAACGTCCAATTACTATTCCCGCCAAAGTTCAAGTGGCGATCGATGGTACGAATATTGTGGTGAAAGGCCCGAAAGGAGAACTTTCTCGCACTCTCAGAGATAATGTCTCACTCTCTCAAGAGGGGGAAATATTACACGTAAATCGTCGGGATGAAACTCGGACATCGAAGCAATTGCACGGCTTGAGCCGCACTTTAGTTGCCAACATGGTCGAGGGAGTTTCCCAAGGTTTTCAGCGCCGTTTGGAAATTCAAGGTGTTGGTTACAGGGCACAACTTCAAGGGCGTAACCTAGTTTTAAATATGGGTTACAGCCATCAAGTGCAAATTGAACCACCAGATGGAATTCAATTTGCAGTAGAAGGTACCACTAACGTCATTGTTAGCGGTTATGACAAAGAAATCGTCGGGAACACAGCCGCCAAAATTCGTGCCGTTCGTCCACCAGAACCTTACAAAGGTAAAGGCATTCGCTATGCCGGTGAAGTGGTCAGACGGAAGGCTGGTAAGACTGGTAAGGGTGGTAAGAAGTAGAAATGAAACTTACTCGTAGAGAATCAAAAAACCGTCGTCATCGACGCGTTCGTGGCAAAGTTATTGGCTCCCCAGAACGTCCGCGTTTAGCGGTATTTCGTTCTAATGAGCATATTTATGCCCAGCTAATTGATGACACTCAGCATCAAACAATCGTGGCTGCATCGACTGTAGAACCAGAGTTGAAATCTAGTTTAGCGTCATGTGCAAACTGCGATGCGTCGGTGCAAGTTGGTAAGTTGATCGCAGTGCGATCGCTAGAAAAAGGCATTACCAAAGTAGTCTTTGATCGCGGTGGTAACTTATATCATGGTCGTGTCAAAGCACTAGCTGATGCAGCACGCGAAGCTGGTTTAGATTTCTAAAGTCATTAGTCATTAGTCATTAGTTATTGAACAAATGACAAAGGACAAATGACAAATGACAACTGACAACTGACGTTCACCAGAGCATAAATTATGGCAACAGAGCGTAAAAGTAGAACAAAGCGTGCCAAAAAAGAAGAAACTACTTGGCAAGAGCGGGTTATCCAAATCCGCCGCGTAAGTAAAGTGGTCAAAGGTGGTAAAAAACTCAGCTTCCGAGCGATCGTTGTCGTCGGTAACGAACGCGGTCAGGTTGGAGTTGGAGTAGGCAAAGCTTCAGATGTAATAGGTGCCGTTAAAAAAGGCGTAGCCGACGGCAAAAAACACCTCATTGATATCCCAATCACCAAATCCAACTCCATCCCCCATCCTATTGATGGTGTCGGTGGCGGTGCAAAAGTGATTATGCGTCCAGCCGCACCTGGTACTGGGGTAATTGCGGGTGGTGCTGTGCGAACTGTGTTGGAATTGGCAGGAGTTCGTAACGTTTTAGCCAAGCAATTAGGCTCAAACAATCCGCTCAATAATGCTAGAGCCGCAGTTAATGCCTTATCTACACTGCGTACCCTTGCTGAAGTCGCCGAAGATCGCGGTATTCCTATTCAAAATCTCTACATCTAATTTAGTCATTAGTCATTGGTCATGAGTCATTAGTGAATAACAAAGGACAAATGACAAATGACAAACGACGAATGACAAACGACAAATGAGAACTTGATAAATTATGAGACTCCATGATGTTAAGCCGCAAAAAGGCTCAAAGAAACGCAAAAAGCGTGTAGCTAGAGGTATTTCTGCCGGACAAGGCGCTAGTGCTGGTTTAGGTATGCGGGGTCAAAAATCTCGTTCTGGTAGTGGTACCCGACCAGGTTTTGAAGGTGGTCAACAGCCATTGTACCGCCGCTTACCTAAGCTGAAGGGCTTTCCGATTATTAATCAGAAGATTTACACTACGATTAATGTAGAGAAGCTAGCCTCCCTTCCCGCGAATACGGAAGTAACTTTGACCTCATTGAAAGCCGCAGGTATCCTGACTGCTCTCAAGGGGCCACTGAAAGTTTTAGGTAACGGGGAATTGAGTATCCCGCTCAAGGTACAAGCGGCAGCTTTCACAGGTTCAGCGCGTAGCAAAATTGAGGCAGCTGGTGGTAGTTGTGAAGTCTTATGAGTGAGCCGGAACAGCGCACTTAAATGCAAGCCAACTCGCTGCCAGTGCTTGGTTCACTATAAAGGTAGCACTCTATGATCAGTCGAGATAAAGCCCCAACGGCTCAAGAAACTTTTATGCAGATGGCGCAGGCAGCTGGCCTCAGAGGTAGGCTGCTTGTCACCGTCGGTATTTTAATTTTGGTTCGCCTGGGTATTTTCTTACCCGTTCCAGGGATTGATAGACCGAGATTTGCCGAAGCCATATCGGGCAGTAATTCCATATTCGGCTTATTGGATATATTTTCCGGGCGAGGACTTTCGACTTTGGGAGTCTTTGCTTTAGGAATTTTGCCCTTCATTAATGCGTCTATTATCATCCAATTGCTCACTGCGGCAATTCCATCTTTAGAAAATTTACAGAAAAATGAAGGTGAAGCAGGTCGGCGAAAAATATCGCAAATTACCCGCTATGTCACTGTAGTTTGGGCAATTCTTCAAAGTACAGCTTTTTCGGCATTATTCCTCCAGCAATTCGCCTTAAAGCCAGGGCCCATATTTGTCGCTGAAACTGCGATCGCTCTGACTGCTGGTTCGATGTTCGTCATGTGGGCATCAGAACTGATTACAGAACGGGGCATTGGTAACGGTGCATCATTGTTGATTTTTGTCAACATAGTTGCGTCATTACCAAAAGCTTTGGGTGACACCATCGACTTGGTACAAGTGGGTGGTCGGGAAACAGTAGGTCGGGTGATCGTGCTGATCTTAGTTTTCCTAGCAACAATTGTTGGTATTGTGATTGTGCAAGAAGGAATGCGCCGCATCCCAATTATTTCAGCTCGTCGCCAAGTAGGTCGAAGAGTTTTAGCAGAGCAGCGCAGCTATCTGCCCCTGCGCCTAAATCAAGGCGGCGTAATGCCAATTATTTTTGCTGCTGCCATCCTCAGTTTGCCACTGCTGATCGCCAATTTTACTAAAAATGCCGATTTGGCGAATATAGTTAACACTTATTTGAGTCCAAGTGGTTCTAGCTCCTGGGTCTATGCCTTGGTGTACATGGTTTCCATCATTTTCTTCAGCTACTTTTATTCTTCGTTGATTCTCAACCCAGTAGATGTGGCGCAGAACTTGAAGAAAATGGGTTCTAGTATTCCTGGAATTCGGCCCGGTAAGGCAACTAGCGAGTATATAGAACGCGTGTCCAACCGACTCACTTTTTTGGGTGCAATCTTTTTGGGCTTCGTTGCTATTATTCCCACAGCCGTGGAAAGTGCTTTGAATGTGAAAACTTTCCAGGGGATAGGTGCTACCTCTTTGTTAATTTTAGTTGGTGTGGCAATTGAGACAGCCAAACAAGTCCAAACTTATGTCATCTCTCAGCGCTATGAAGGAATGGTGAAATAATAGTGACGCGATTAATCTTCTTGGGGCCACCTGGAGCAGGTAAAGGAACACAAGCTCAAACTTTGGCTGAACACTTGAATATTCCCCATATTTCTACGGGTGAAATATTAAGACAAGCTATGAAAGAGCAGACTCCTTTAGGAATCAAAGCTCAAAGTTATGTTGATAGCGGCGAGTTAGTACCAGACCAGCTAGTGCAGGACTTGGTACAGGAGCGCCTCGATCAGCCAGATGCCAAAAATGGTTGGATTCTTGATGGATTTCCCCGGAAAGTGACCCAAGCAGCTTTTTTGGAGAAGTTACTGGAAGCAATACATCAAGGTGGCGAAAGGGTAGTCAATTTAGATGCACCAGATGAAATTGTAATCGCACGTTTGCTAGCTAGAGGACGAAAAGATGATACCGAAGAGGTGATTCGTCGTCGTTTAGAAGTGTACCGCGCTGAGACTGCACCTTTAATTGATTATTACGGTGATCGCAAAAAACTCTTAACAGTCAATGGCAATCAGTCCCAAGAAGATGTCACTGGTGAACTACAAAAGGTAATCGCTTCCTGAAAACGAGGGGAAGTAGGGACTAGATAATTCCCGACTCCCCCCTCACCGCTCCGAAGAAAAAGATCAATTTTAGCTAAGATATATTAATAAACTGTTGATATATTTCTTAAAATGTGTTTCTTTGCAGATGAAGCGCTGCAACTGAACACGAAATTGTTGAGTTGAGGAAAAAACAAATTGTCTAAGCAAGATTTGATTGAAATGGAAGGCACGGTTACAGAATCCTTGCCCAATGCGATGTTTCGCGTTGACTTGGACAATGGCTTTAACGTGCTAGCACACATTTCCGGCAAGATTCGCCGAAATTATATCAAGATTTTGCCCGGTGATCGCGTCAAGGTGGAGTTAACCCCCTACGACTTGACCAAAGGCAGAATTACCTATCGACTACGCAAGAAGTAAGTATATGTAGAGAATTTTACCATAAAACCATTTTTTTGACTGTTTATTAGTCATTTAACTGGATTATTTTCCCTAGAAATGCTATAATTTTATATTTGGAGTCAAAAAATAAAAGGCATGAAAGTTAGAGCCTCAGTCAAGAAAATTTGTGAAAAATGTAACGTGATCAAACGTCGTGGTCGCGTGATGGTGATTTGCGTGAACCCCAAGCACAAACAACGTCAAGGATAACGCTCTTATCAACAGAGCTAGTTGCAGGACGCATATCATCATTAAAACGAAAAGACGCGATTAATCACGTTTTTCCAACCAACAGTAATTGCGACAACAATAGGGAGAGTTCATTGTGGCACGTATTGCCGGAGTAGACCTTCCACGCGATAAGCGCGTCGAGATCGGTCTAACTTACATCTACGGAATTGGATTATCACGCGCTCAAGAAATTATAGCGGCAACTGGTGTGAACCCAGATACCCGCGTTAAGGACTTAAGTGATGCCGATGTAACAGCCCTACGAGGGGAAATAGAAACCAACTATCAAGTTGAAGGCGACTTGCGGCGCTTGGAGTCTTTGAACATCAAGCGCTTAGTTGACATTGGTACCTACAGAGGTCGTCGTCATCGCATGGGCTTACCAGTCAGAGGCCAAAGAACTCGCACCAATGCCAGAACCCGTCGAGGCAGAAGGCAGACAGTAGCCGGGAAGAAGAAGGCTCCAGGGAAATAATTTTGCAACACTTGCTAATCTGAGCAAGTTTTACCTTAAATCAATTAAAGAAGTATGGCGAGACAACCAACTAAAAAAACCGGGAGCAAGAAGCAGAAACGGAATGTACCCAGTGGAATGGCCTACATCCAGTCTACTTTCAACAATAGCATTGTCACCATTACCGATCAAAATGGAGATGTCATCTCCTGGGCCAGTGCTGGTTCTAGCGGTTTTAAGGGAGCAAAAAAGGGAACTCCCTTTGCAGCACAAACCGCCGCTGAAAGTGCAGCCCGTCGAGCTATCGATCAAGGAATGCGCCAAATTGAGGTAATGGTCAGTGGCCCAGGAGCAGGTCGAGAAACCGCTATCCGGGCCCTTCAAGGAGCAGGACTGGAAATTACCCTGATTCGGGATATTACCCCGATTCCTCACAATGGTTGTCGTCCGCCCAAGCGCCGTCGAGTTTAAACACCAAGACTTGGGCAGTGAGGACGAAAAGTTACAGCCACCAATGACTGCTTGAGCGTCTAACGTGCAAACTGTTATTGAGTCAAAGCTTGGGCAACCAGAAGCGCGTCAGATTTTCCCACAGGGAAAGCTGTTAAACTTCCGGCTACCCAAAATATTATTAATCAATTTTGGATTTTAGATTTGCGATTTTAGATTGAACCCGATTATAAGGGTGCTGGGCCTCGTGGATTTTAAGTTGATGATTTAAGATTTGTTGCGCCAATCAGAAGCGGAGCATGAACGAAAGAAGCACAATCCAAAATCCAAAGTCCAAAATCGAAAATTGGCAATCAATTCTGGAGGCAATTGATTTGTCTGCTAGCAGCACCTTAGAAAAAGGGAGGCTCATCCGTGGCGCAGTTTCAAATTGAATGTGTAGAGTCGAATACCGAAGAAAGTCGGAACCATTACAGTAAATTTGTATTGGAACCTCTAGAACGCGGTCAAGGAACAACTGTTGGCAACGCACTGCGGCGGGTTTTACTGTCTAATTTAGAAGGTACAGCAGTTACAGCAGTGCGGATTGCGGGCGTTTCACACGAGTTTGCTACAGTTCCGGGCGTGCGGGAAGATGTGCTGGAAATCCTCATGAGAATGAAGGAAGTTATCCTCAAAAACTATTCTTCGCAGCCTCAGATTGGGAGATTACTCGTTACCGGTCCAACAACAATCACTGCGGCGCATTTTGATTTGCCCAGTGAAGTAGAAGTCATCGATCCGACCCAGTATGTAGCCACCATCGCTGAAGGTGGAAAGCTGGAAATGGAATTTAGGATCGAGAAAGGCAAAGGCTATCGCACTGTAGAGCGAGGACGTGAGGAAGCCACATCGTTGGATTTTCTCCAAATCGACTCAATATTTATGCCAGTGCGAAAAGTCAACTACAGTGTTGAAGAATCTCGTGGGGAAGGCTTGATTCCAAAAGACCGACTACTGTTGGAAGTTTGGACAAATGGCAGTATTTCCCCTCAAGAAGCACTATCTTCGGCCGCTGCGATCTTGGTAGATTTATTCAACCCGTTGAAAGATATCTCCCTAGAACCAACAGATACAGGTTCCGATATTCCAGACGATCCAACTGCCCAGATACCCATCGAAGAGTTGCAACTTTCTGTGCGGGCATATAACTGTCTCAAACGGGCACAAGTTAACTCTGTAGCAGATTTGTTGGATTATACCCAAGAAGACCTCTTAGAAATTAAGAACTTTGGGCAGAAATCAGCAGAAGAAGTCGTGGAAGCTTTGCAGCGACGCTTGGGCATCACTCTGCCAATGGAAAGAGGCTCTAAACACCCTTAAGAAAAACCTTCATAATTCATAGTGCATAATTATGCGTCACCGTTGTCGCGTCAAAAAACTCAGTAAACCAGCCGATCAACGCCGTGCTTTACTGCGATCGCTCGCCACCGAGCTGATCCGTCATGGTAAGATCACCACCACTTTAATTAGAGCGAAAGTTCTGCGAAGTGAAGTGGAAAAAATGATTACCCTAGCCAAAAATGGCTCCTTGTCAGCACGTCGGGAAGCCCTTGGCTATATCTTCGACAAACAACTGGTTCACGCTCTATTTGAGCAAGCTCCAACTCGATATGGCGATCGCCAGGGCGGTTATACCCGCATCCTGCGTACCGTACCGCGTCGGGGTGATAATGCAAAAATGGCAATAATTGAATTGGTTTAAGTCATTGGTCATTGGTCATTAGTCATTGGTCATTAGTGAATAACAAAGGACAACTGACAAAAGACAAATGACAAAGGACAAAATCTGTATGTTAGAAAGCCACCAGCCTACACAAACTCATCGAGTAGCCTTGGTAATCCAATACCTGGGCACTCATTTTCATGGCTGGCAACGGCAAAAACAACACCGGACAGTCCAAGAAGAGATTGAAATTGCGATCGCTACTATTCTTGGCTACCATGTGACACTACATGGGGCTGGGCGAACCGATTCTGGAGTTCACGCTGCTGCTCAAGTAGCCCATTTTGAAGCAACAGGTTTTATTCCGCCTCACAAGTGGGCAACAATCCTCAACAGCTACCTGCCGCCAGATATATTAATCAGGGCTTCAGCTAGTGTCGATAACCGTTGGCACGCTCGCTTTAGTGCAGCCTATCGACGGTATCGCTACACAATATATACTGAAGATCGGCTTAACTTGTTTGTAAGACCCTTCAGTTGGCATTATTATTATGCACCCCTGGATGAATCTTTAATCCAAGCTGCCTTGAAACCTCTCTTGGGAAAACATCACTTAGCTGCTTTTCACCGTGCAGGCTCAAAGCGATCGCATTCCTGGGTAGAGGTGCAAGCAGTAGAGTGTCGTCGCAGTGGGCCATTTATCCATATTGAAATACAGGCAGATGGATTTTTGTATGGCATGGTACGGCTGTTGGTAGGGATGCTGGTAGAAGTAGGTTCTGGACAACGAACACTTTCTAGCTTCACCGAACTCTGGAAAGAAGAACGCCGGGAAGAAGTGAAATATGCCGCACCACCTCAAGGCTTGTGCTTGTTGCGAGTCGGCTATCCCGATTTTCCCTTTCCGAAAGAGATTTGGTACGACACCTTGCCAAAGTTCGTCACTAGTCAAGAGTCATTAGTCATTGGTTCTTAGTAACTACGAATGACAAAAGACAAATGACTAATGACAAATTAAAAATGACAAAGGACAAATGACAAATGACAACAGTTAAAACATACCTTCCTTCTCAAGCAACCCTTGAGCGTGAGTGGTACATAGTAGATGCCACCGATAAACGTCTCGGTCGCCTCGCCAGCGAAATCGCTCAGGTATTGAGAGGCAAAAAGAAACCCGAATATACACCCCACCTAGATACAGGTGACTTCGTAATCGTCATTAATGCCGAGAAAGTAGCAGTCACAGGCAAAAAGCGCACTCAAAAGCTTTACCGCCGCCATTCTGGTCGCCCCGGTGGGATGAAAACCGAAACTTTCGCTAAACTGCAAGACCGCATACCAGAACGGATTTTAGAACAAGCTGTTAAAGGGATGCTACCTAAAAATAGCCTGGGTAAGCAGTTGTTCACCAAGCTGAAAGTTTACGCTGGGCCTACGCATCCTCATGATGCTCAAAAACCTAAAGAACTAAAAGTTAATACAATTCCTGGAGAAGAAAATTAATGGTAGTAGCAGATGCCAATAGCGGTCGCGCCGTATACTGGGGTACTGGCCGTCGTAAGAACGCAGTAGCACGGGTACGCTTGGTTCCAGGCACCGGTCAACTGACTGTGAATGGTAAAGATGGAAACTTGTATTTCCAATTTAACCCCAACTATCTGGGAGTCATTAAAGCACCCCTGGAAACTCTGGGATTAGAAAACGAATATGACATTTTGGTGAAAGCAGAAGGCGGCGGCTTGACCGGACAGGCTGATTCTGTTCGTTTGGGAGTTGCTCGTGCTTTGTGCCAACTTGACCCGGACAACCGCCCACCTTTGAAAACCGAAGGTTATTTGACTCGCGATCCGAGAGCAAAAGAGCGGAAGAAATATGGTTTACATAAAGCCCGGAAAGCACCTCAGTACTCTAAGCGTTAGAAATTGGGTAAGTGGGCATGGGGCATCTCCCCACTCCCCACTCTGTAGCTGCAATTGAACGCTGAAAGTTATAATTTATATAGATTCATCACAAAAAAAACAATGGCTAAAGCTGATATTCACCCCAAGTGGTATCCAGATGCTAAAGTTTACTGCAACGGTCAAGTTGTTATGACCATTGGCTCTACCAAGCCAGAATTGCATGTAGATGTTTGGTCTGGAAATCACCCATTTTACACCGGCACTCAGAAGATTATTGACACTGAGGGTCGAGTAGAGCGCTTCCTCCGCAAGTACGGCATGAGCAGCACTCAAACATCTGGCGACGAACAAGACAAAAAGTAGCGAGTTGGCTCTGCTGTTAACGACGGCCCTGCATCAGCTGGGTCGATTTTCATTTATATGCTCGAGCCAATTTGTTATTTTTTAAGGAGCGATCGCAATCGTCATGGCTGAATCATACTTACTGGACAAACTAAAATCCGTTGAACAAACTTTTAATGAATTAACACGTCGTCTTGGCGACCCCGATACCGCTAGCAATCCTGATGAGTATCAAGAAATTGCTAAGTCTCGTTCTTCTTTGGAAGAGGTAGTTAATACCTATGAAATTTGGAAAGCAGCCCAAGAAGATTTAATCGGAGCGCGTCAGGTTTACAAAGAATCTGCAAGTGACCCAGAGTTGCAAGAAATGGCATCACTGGAAGTAAAAGAACTTGAAGAAAAAATAGAACATTTAGAGTCTCGCTTGAAAGTCTTACTGCTACCACGCGATCCCAATGATGAAAAGAATATCATGTTGGAAATTCGCGCTGGCACAGGTGGCGATGAAGCAAGTATTTGGGCTGGCGATTTGATGCAGATGTACACCCGCTATGCCCAAACTCAAGGTTGGAAAGTTTCTCTAGTGAGCGAATCTCGCGGAGAAATGGGTGGCTGGAAAGAGGTCATTCTCGAAATTAAAGGTAATGATGTTTACAGCCAGCTAAAGTTTGAAGCTGGAGTGCATCGTGTGCAGCGCGTGCCGGCAACTGAATCTGGGGGACGGGTTCATACTTCCACAGCTACGGTGGCGATTATGCCAGAGGTGGATGATGTGGAAATTCACATTGACCCGAAAGATATTGAAATGACTACAGCTCGTTCTGGTGGTGCTGGTGGACAAAACGTCAACAAGGTGGAAACAGCCGTTGACTTGATGCACAAACCAACGGGAATACGCATTTTCTGTACAGAAGAACGCAGCCAGTTGCAAAACAAAGAACGGGCGATGCAAATTCTGCGGGCGAAGTTGTATGACATCAAGTTAGGCGAACAACAAGCAGCTGTAACTTCCATGCGGCGATCGCAGGTTGGTACTGGGTCGCGATCGGAAAAAATTCGCACCTATAATTATAAAGATAACCGCGCTACCGATCATCGGTTAGGTCAGAATTATTCCCTTACCCCTGTTTTGGATGGTGATTTAGAAACGCTTATCCAATCTTGTATATCTCTAGATCAACAGGAACGGCTGGCGGAGTTAGCGACTTCTGCCGCTAACTAATTTTTGCTGTTAAATATCCTGTAAAACCACTTGTTGTACTGTTGCTTTTAACACAGACAGGTGGTTTTCTAATATCGCGTGGAGTATATCTTCTATTTCACTGGGATAATGGTAATAAGCAAATTCGTACTTCATAAGGTAATTTAACTTTGCCCATTCCTTCAGAGTTTCACAGGTATAAATTAGCTTTTCCACTTCTTCTTGCCAACGTGCAAAAATCCGGTAGCTAAAAAAGCTGCTGCATATATTGCCTTTTGCATCCCAGTAAGAAATACATACTTGATGCTTCAGAAGGTGGATTTTTTTGATTTGCTTAACATCGTAGCCTTTAACTTTTAAAGCTTCTTTGGTTTCTGCGTCAGAAATGTTCCACTGTTCTGGTTTAATTTTATTAGTGGCTATAAAGTTTTTACCTTTGCGGCGATATTGGTTAATTTTGCGTGGCTTGCGAAACATGATGCACCTTCGATATTATTTCTCGCAGCAAAGTCTAGCTACTAGCACAAGCGCCGTAGCAAACTAAGTTTTTTGGGTTGATTAAAGATAGATGGGTTATTCTACTAGCTTGATGCCTGTAGTTGCCGATTTACAACCAGAGATATAGTTTAGTACTAAAACACAAGGCTGTCAATATAAAAGTAAACTTGTATTATTGAAAGTAAACTTGTAAATAAAGTTGGCTAGCTATATAAGCAGTGAAGATCGAAAGCAAACAAAAACTGATTGAAATCATTAAACTAGCTCGCGGTTCAATGAGTCAGCGAGCCTTTGGTAAGCTTTTGGGGGTATCTGCTACTGCTGTTCAGATGTGGGAAAAAGGTGTGAAGGTTCCAGATACAGAAAATTTGGCTCGAATCGCATCGAAAGCAGGCTACACAATGGAAGAGTTAATTAGCTGCATTGATGGCAAGCCAATTCCAGAAACCTCAGATTTGAGTCTGATTCTTAGACAAATCCAGCACATGCCTTTGGCCCAAGTGGCTCAAATCGTCCAAGCTGCGGCAGAGAGATTGGCGGCTGTGGCTGAAGCATCCGGGGATGAAGCGAAAGCTAGTTGATAGAAGAAGTCTTACTAGATGGCTTTGAAGCGGGTGTTAATTTGTGCCTAAGAGAAACTAACTTACCATTACGAACTTTTCCAGAGCATTGCCCGTATTTATTTGATGATGCGATGTCTACGACGGGCTACGCCTACACAGACAATTTTCTGTGCGATACTCGTCAATAATGGGAAGGATAATTACTACAATTTTTCTGCATTATAAGTTTTTAGTTTAATACAGAATCGACTATTGAGCCTTGTCAGTTCGCCACACATAACCGCTCAAAGCCACTGTTGGAATTAGTTATGCTCAGAAAAATTGATAAGAATATTTGGATCGCCGAGCAACCGTTAAGGTATTTTGGATTGAGTGTCGGTACAAGAATGACGGTAATTCGTTTTAATAATGGTGAATTAGCTGTTATCTCTCCGATCCAAGTTGATGACGAAACTACTGAGCAACTCAATCAGCTTGGAAATGTTAAGTATATTATTGCCCCAAATCTTTTTCACTATCTGTTCTTATCTAACTTTAAGGCTCTCTATCCTCAAGCAACGGTCTATGCTGTATCGGCATTGAAGGCTAAAAGACCTGAGATATCTATTGATCAAACATTAGAGGATAATGGCGAAAATCTTTTAGGCGAACTTGAATGTTTATTATTTGAAGGGTTTAAAACCTTTCTTCCAAGTGGAGCATTACCTTTAAATGAGTACATTTTTTTTCATCTTGAAAGTCAAACTTTGGTTTTGACAGACACAGCTTTTTACTTTGATGAAAGTTTCCCAATGACAACAAAATTAGTATCCAAAATAATGGGAGGGTACAAGAAACTTAGACCATCATTGTTAGAACAGTTGGCTACTCAAGAAAAGGAGAAAGTTAAACAATCAGTTCAAAAGGTACTGCAATGGGACTTTAGAAGAGTTATTGTGGCTCATGGCAGCATTGTAGAGCATGATGCGAAGAAGCAGTTTAAAGAAGGGTACGAGTGGTTTTTAGGGGAATCTCTTTAAAACCACGCACTACCGCAGCTTTGAGGGAGATAGTTTCAGCACAAGGTAGACTCACATAGATTTGCTATCAGACCAAATGGAACTACTGGCAGTTACGGAATAAATGGTTTTAAAATGGTGCAATCTTAAAATATTTAGGGGTGCAGCTATGTCGCTACGCAATGAGCCTTTAGATTGGCAACTTGAAACGAATAATCCTTATATCCCAGTTTATCATCAAGGTAATTTGGTGGGATTTTTTAAACCAGAATATGCCAGTGAAATTATTAAAATTTTAAATGAAGAAGAAGTTTTAAAGAAAGCACTAAAAATGGCTTGTACTGATTTAATTAAAAAAATCGGCGGCGATACCAGAAAAGTCAATTATTTAATGGAAAAATATGTAAAAACTAGTGAACGTCCAAAGCATGGAACTAGAGCGATCGCAGTTTTACTTCAGGATAGGCAAAAAGAGCTTGACTTGAGTAACCAGGAGTTTGCTAAATTCTGCGATACCTTTAAATTATCTCCGACTGAACTGAATAATATTTATGCTGGAGAAACATTTGATGATAGTTTGTTAGCGCCACTATCACGTATATTAGGGATGGCAAAAGAGCAATTGCTGAAAGTGCGAGATGGTTCTGAAGAATCAAGTAATATATAAACGGCAAATCAAAATTTTCAATTGATATAAAATTGTGAAAACAGACATCATCTTTTATCGGCTGTTTCAAGAATTCCCTGATATCTTCTTTGAACTTATTGGTAATCCTCTAGAAGAAGCTAGCCTTTATCAATTTTCATCAGTTGAAATCAAACAAACAGCCTTTAGAATAGATGGTGTGTTTCTGCCTACACAAGGAAGCGAGAATCTGATTTACTTTGTTGAAGTGCAATTTCAAGCTGATGGGGAAATTTATTCACGGCTAATTGCAGAAATATGTTTATACCTCCGTCAGAATCAACCATCGAATGACTGGGGTGCTGTGGTTTTATACCCAAACAGGAATGTAGATACAGGCAATATCAAACATTACCGTGAGTTTTTCACAAGTGGGCGCGTCAGGCGCATTTATTTGGATGAATTAGGTGAAGGTACATCGCTTCCAATTGGCATTGCAACTGCTAAATTGGTAATTGCAACCGATGATATAGCAATTGTCCAAGCAAGGGAGTTGATAGATAGAACCAAGTCAGAAATAAGTTCACCACCAAAACAGCAGCAATTATTACAATTTATAGAGACTATTTTGGCTTATAAATTTCCCACAATGAGTAGGGAGGAGATGGAGGAAATGTTTGGATTAAGCGAGTTAAAGCAAACCAGATTTTATCAGGAAGCCTTTCAGGAAGGTGTTGAACAGGGTAAGGTTCAAGGCATCGAACAAGGCATTGAACAAGGTAAGGTTCAAGGGAAACTAAAAGCAGTACCAGCAATGTTGGCAGCAGGGTTGACTGTGGAACAAGTAGCACAGGCGTTAGATTTGAATGTCGAAGAAGTTAGACAAGTAACACAAAGCCAGCCTTGAGATAGATGTGGTAAATTTTATCCGTGGCTCAAGCCAAATTTGGTTTGCAGCTTCCAGACTTTCTCACGACGAATTTATAGTTAATTTTTGTTAATATTAGAGGCGGTGTTAGTACTTCGTCCTCAACCACCCACTCCCTACCTGAGAGAAACTTAATGCTGCGACTAGAACATATAAGTAAAATTTATCCCACAGGCGAAGTTCTCAAAGATATCAACTGGGAAGTTAAACCAGGCGATCGCATTGGCTTAGTCGGTGTCAACGGTGCTGGAAAATCTACCCAACTCAAAATCATCTCTGGGGAAATTGAACCCACCGCAGGCGAAATTATCCGTCCTAATAGCTTACATATAGCCTACCTCAACCAAGAGTTTGAAGTAGACCCCACCCGCACCGTTAGAGAAGAATTTTGGACTGTCTTCAAAGAAGCCAACGAAGTACAGCTATCTCTGGCGCACATACCACAAGAGATGGAAACGGCTAACCCAGACGAACTGGATCGACTGATCGACAAGTTGGATCGCTTGCAGCGCAAATTTGAAGCCTTGGATGGCTACAACTTAGATGCACGCATCGGGAAAATCTTACCAGAGATGGGGTTTGGGCTAGAAGATGGCGATCGCCTCGTCAGTGCCTTCAGTGGTGGTTGGCAAATGCGGATGAGTTTAGGTAAAATTCTGCTGCAAAAACCCGACTTGTTGCTGCTGGATGAACCGACTAACCACCTAGATTTAGAAACCATTGAGTGGTTGGAAAATTACCTTAGAGGGCTGATTACGCCGATGGTAATAGTCTCTCATGACCGGGAGTTCCTTGACCGCCTCTGCACCCAAATTGTGGAAACTGAACGTGGTGTTTCCAGTAGCTACCTTGGTAACTACTCGGCATATTTGGAACAAAAAGCCGAAAGTCAATCAGCACAACTGAGTGCTTACGAACGCCAGCAGAAAGAATTAGAGAAACAGCAAACCTTTGTTGATAGATTTCGCGCCAGTGCTACCCGCAGTACCCAGGCAAAAAGCCGGGAAAAGCAACTCGACAAAATCGAGCGCATTGAAGCACCCATTGCTGGGGTAAGAACTCTACACTTCCGTTTTCCGCCTGCACCTCGCAGTGGACGCGAAGTAGTGGACATTAAGGATTTAACTCATCTTTATGGTGATAAAATCCTGTTTTTAGCAGCAAATCTCCTAATTGAAAGAGGCGATCGCATTGCTTTTCTTGGCCCCAACGGTGCTGGAAAATCTACCCTTCTGCGCGTAATTATGGGTATGGAACCACCCACAGAAGGTAGCGTTCAATTAGGGGATCATAACGTTATTCCCGGTTACTTTGAGCAAAATCAAGCTGAAGCCTTGGATTTGAAGAAAACTGTCATGGAAACTATCCATGATGAAGTTCCAGACTGGGATAACCAAGAAGTCCGCACGCTTTTGGGACGCTTCTTATTTACAGGTGATACTGTATTTAAAGCAGTTGGAGCATTAAGTGGAGGAGAAAAAGCTCGTTTGGCGTTGGCAAAAATGCTCTTACGTCCCGCGAACTTACTAATTTTAGATGAGCCGACAAACCACCTAGATATTCCAGCTAAAGAAATGCTGGAAGAAGCGCTCAAAAATTATGACGGTACGGCAATTGTAGTTTCACATGATCGCTACTTTATTTCTCAAGTAGCTAACAAAATTGTCGAAATTCGTGATGGTGAATTCCGGGTTTACTTAGGAGACTATCATTACTATCTCCAGAAAATTGCCGAAGAAAAAGAACAAGCAAAATTAGCTGCGATCGCTGCTGAAAAAGCGGCTAAAAAAGCTGCAAAAGCTTCCAGTAAAAAGAAATAAGTGATTGAATACGGACTTAGTAGTAGTAATAAAATGCTACTACTAAGTAATCACTGGTTATTAGCGATAAACAACATTACATAAAAATTGCCAAAGTTTAAAAAAGTAAGAAAAACACTGCAAGTCTTTCATAAAATAAATTAATAAGCAAAAATTCACTTGCGGCGTGGATTAGCAGTGGTATCATTCGGGTATTACAAAAAGTAAAGGGCAATTTTACTATGACCAAAGCACCTGTTGCTCCTGTGGTGCTAGTCATTTTAGACGGATGGGGCTACTGCGAGGAGAAGCGAGGAAACGCTATTGTTGCTGCTAAAACTCCTATTGTGGAAAGTTTATGGGCAGCTTACCCGCATACCCTCATCCGCACATCAGGAAAAGCCGTAGGGTTGCCAGAGGGTCAAATGGGCAACTCGGAAGTTGGTCATTTGAACATTGGTGCTGGGCGAGTTGTACCGCAAGAACTGGTACGCATCTCTGATGCGGTCGAAGACGGTTCTATTGCCTTAAACCCAGCACTCGTCAAAATTTGCCAGGAAGTTCGCTCTCGGAATGGCAAGCTGCATTTAGTAGGCCTTTGTTCTGAGGGAGGGGTACATTCGCATATTACCCATCTATTCGGACTACTTGACTTAGCCAAAGACCAGCGAATTCCAGAAGTTTTTATTCACGCCATCACCGATGGTCGTGACACCGCCCCAACTGACGGTGTAAGAGCAATCACACTGCTGCAAGATTATATAGACCGTATAGGCATTGGGCGCATAGTCACCCTCAGCGGTCGCTACTACGCGATGGATCGCGATCACCGCTGGGATCGGGTAAAACGCGCATACGATGTGATGACTCAAGATGGTTCAGGTGATAATCGCACGGCTGTAGAAATTTTGCAAGCATCTTACGCCGAAGGGGTAAAAGATGAATTTATCAACCCCATCCGAATTGCGCCCGGCGCAATAGAACCAGGGGATGGGGTAATATTTTTCAACTTCCGCCCCGATCGCTCCAGACAACTGACTCAAGCTTTAGTCAGTCCCACATTTAATGGTTTTGAAAGACAGCAAATCACACCACTGTCTTTTGTCACCTTTACACAGTATGATTCAGACTTACCCGTAGATGTAGCCTTTGAACCGCAGAATCTCAGTAATATTCTGGGAGAAGTAATAGCTAATCATGGTCTGAATCAGTTCCGCACCGCCGAAACAGAAAAATATGCCCACGTCACCTATTTCTTTAATGGGGGTCTGGAGGAACCTTTTGCTGGAGAAGATCGGGAATTAGTAAGCAGCCCAATGGTAGCTACTTACGATCACGCCCCAGCGATGTCAGCAGCAGCAGTTACAGATGTTGCGATCGCTGCGATTCAAAAGGGTATATATTCCCTAGTTGTGATTAACTATGCCAACCCAGACATGGTAGGGCATACTGGTCAAATCGAAGCTACTATTACAGCAATTGAAACAGTCGATCGCTGTTTGGGACGCTTGTTAGAGAGCGTTATCAAAGCCGGTGGTACAACAATTATTACTGCCGATCACGGCAACGCTGAGTATATGCTAGATGAAGGGGGTAATCCCTGGACGGCTCATACCACTAACCCAGTCCCCTTCATCTTGGTGGAAGGAGAGAGAGTTAAAATCCCTGGATATGGTACAAATGTCGAACTGCGAAGCGATGGCAAGCTATCCGACATTGCCCCCACGATTCTAGAGATTTTACAGCTACCTCAGCCACCAGAAATGACCGGGCGATCGCTGCTGAAAACAGCAGAATATGAGCTACAACGTACTCGCACTCCCGTGCAAGTAGGGCTGTAAAAGAGTGCTGAGTCCTGAGTTAGGAGTTTTTAGTGAACTCCTAACTTTTGAATTCTGACTCCTGTTTTTTAAAACTTGTTATAAATGAGATTCCTACCATGACAGTTAGTAATATCGTGCAAGGCATTTGGGCATTTTCCGCCACTGGTTTGATTATCTTGGTTTTACTGCATAGTCCCAAAGGTGATGGCATTGGCGCCATTGGTGGACAAGCCCAATTATTTAGCAGCACCAAAAGTGCAGAAAACACCTTAAACCGAATTACTTGGGCATTGACAGTAATTTTTCTCGGTTTAACAGTAGTTTTAAGTGCTGGTTGGCTGCCTAAATAAGGATAGGTAAATGGGGAAAAGAACCCAACACCCGATACTTAATACCCTAATAAATTTAATTTCACGACAGTTAATTACAGCTCTTGCCTTGTTTATTGGCACAGGGCTGTTAATCATTTTTACTAATATCCAGTTGAGTAATGGGTTTGCAATATTACCAGAATATGTACATTCAGATTTAATAATTTCTCTCCCCACTTCCCCAAAACCTCATCCCTTACCGCCCACATTGGCGCAGTGGCAAGATAACACTAACAGTGGTGACTACTTTTCCCAAGTCACAACAACCCAAGTTGGTTATTTAGTCTGGTCACAATTTCCTGTTCGAGTTTACGTAGAACCACCAAAAACCATCAGCGAAAAACAAGCTCAAGCATGGGTTAGCACTGTATTACAGGGTGTACAGGAGTGGAGTATTTATTTACCTTTAACAGTAGTTAAACAGCCAGAAATCGCTGATATTAAGATCGTGCGAAAAGCGCCACCTCTACAAATTTCTCTTGGTAGTAATATACCCCGTGCGCGATCGGCACAAACTACTTACGAGTTATACACCAGCAACAAAATTTTATCCCACCGCTTCACCATCTTGATAAGTCCTAGTCAAACAGGTGAGTATCTCATTGCAGCTAGCCGCCACGAATTTGGTCATGCACTGGGAATTTGGGGTCATAGTCCGCTACAAACTGATGCTTTATACTTTTCTCAAGTTCGTAACCCGTCGCCTATTTCTGCCAGAGATGTAAATACTCTAAAGCGGGTTTATGAACAGCCAACCAGTTTAGGATGGTCTTTAATGAATAATTCAAAGATTAATTGATCGATAGGTAAATTAGAAAATGTTCACCAAACAAGAATTAGAAATTACCATCTATCTGAGAATTTCCAATGCGATCGCACTTTATTCCCTTTTCTTACGCTCTACGACTTAGTGGTAAAGGTCGCTGTGCTAAAACTCCTTTATAAAGTTCTTCCAGCAGACTAATATTTTTACTAAGGGTATAGCGGTCTAATACACGCTGTCTAGCTTTTTGCCCAAGTAGGGTTGTTAACTCTGGATGATCTTGCAACACTGGTAAAAGGGTTCTCAATTGCGATCGCGCTGTTTTGGTACTAATAACTACACCTGCGCCCTTTTCCAATACTTCTCCATCTGCACCCACATCTGTTGCTAAACAAGCCAACCCACATGACATTCCTTCTAACAGAGATAGGGACAAACCCTCTACCAATGAAGGCAAAACAAATACATCTGCGCCCCGCAAAATTTCGATGCGTCGGTCTTCATCAGCGACAAATCCTAACCAGATAATGCCGTATTCTGAACCATAAAACGGCTCTAAAGAAGACTTCAAAGGGCCGTCGCCAACAATTAGCAACTTACTACCAGGCGCCATTGCCGACTGCTTCCAAGCGCGGAGGAGAGCTTCGACATTTTTCTCTGGTGCTATGCGACCCTGATAGACAAATAAACGTTCGGCTTTAAATTCTGCTTTAATTTGAGAAAATCCTGGAGAATACTTGGCAGTATCAACACCATTGGGAATTACGGCAATATTTTCTTCCCTGACACCCATCCCTGCCAATAATTCTCGCTGAATTTGAGAAAATACAATCACGCGATCGTAGTTAACTAAAAAAGGCGCATACAGCTGGTAAGCCAAAAGTTGTGTTCCCGATACCAGTTTTGCCCCCTTTCCAGCAAATGGTGTGTGAAAAGTGGCAACTAGAGGCAACCTCAGTTCCTCACAGATTTCCGGTAGAAAAAAGTCTAGAGGAGATAAAGTCAAGGAAGCATGGACTACATCTGGTTTGATTTCCCGCAGTGAATCGGTTAAAACTTTGGTGGCTTTAAAAGTGGGAATTGTGTAAACCTGGGACTTGTAAATGAAAGGTAGGGAAACCTCTCGAAGATTTGGCCAATTATCAGGTTCAGACTCTTCCTGGGCAAAGTGAAGAAAGCTAACTTGATGTCCTCTATCTAGCAAGGCATTTGTAATTTCTCGACTGTAGGTGACATTGCCGCAAAAGGGTGATTTTTTTCCAATCCAGGCTATACGCATTCTTTATTTAGCTGTAAGAAAAGCGGGTTTAATCTATTACTTGTGTGTCCTTTGTGATTTTTCTTTTATCTAGCTATACTTGCTGGTTTTTTTATTTATTAAAAATTTCCACAACTTTCTACTAGTTTAAAAAGCTTATTATCAGCTAATTAAACTAGTGGATTTATGGCTTTATTTATTTTAGTTATAAGTTGTTAATTTCTGATATTTAAACAACTTATTCTGACTAATGTCAGATTCATATCCGGCAAGTATGTGATAAATTTTCACTGGCAACAGTTTACCATGAACACAAAAGCTTTAAGTAAATTATTAATTACGTCAAGGTAATAATTAATAACTACTGTTAGCTAATAACTACTTGTGCGAGTTATACCAGGTTAATATACCTCCTGAAAAGACGATCGCAGCTAATCCCAAAAAAACTACCTGTAATCCCAGAAAGGTTTCTGCGACACCAGCTAATGCTAAAGGTAAGGAGAGGGCAATATTAATTACATTGTTCTGCAAACCAAAAACTTTACCACGCATTTCTGGAGGTGTTTCTGTTTGGATTGCGGTTTGCATAGGAATTCCCACTAGTGCCCCAAAGATGCCCACTAGGGCCACCAGTAACAATACGAGCCACAGTTGAGTTGTAAATACTGACAGACCAATCAGGGATGCTGCCATACCCATACAACCGCACAGACTTAGGTGAGTATAGGAGAAACGTTGACCAAATTGACCAAGAATTGTTGCTCCAGCCGCGATGCCAACACCGCCAGCTGCTAGTAAAAAGCCAAACTGAGAGGCTTTCATGTTGGGAATTATTTCTGCCATCCGAACGGCTAGAACAGTTAATGCTGCAAAAACAGAAAACAAGATAATCAGTTGAAGCAAAGCATTGCGGACGCGATGATTTGCTTTTAAATAGGCAAAACCGTCCCGCAAGTCAGAGAATACGTGCGGGAATTCTGTATCGGGGTGGTGGTGTTTTTCCTTAGTTGCCAGGAGGAACAAAATTAGTCCAGCGATCGCATAACTGCCACCTACCAAAAGTTCCTTGCCCAAACTACCACTACCCCCAATTTGCAACCAAAGTCCATCTGCGATCGCTAACAACGGTTCTCCAACAGCAAACCCAACAATCACCGATGCCATCATCGTTGTTGTGTAAAGCGAATTAGCCGAGAGTAAATGCTGTTCTTCTACAATTAAGGGAATTGCCGCCTGTTCTGCCGGAGCAAAAAACTGCGTTAAAGTCGAAACTAAAAAAGTCACACCCAAGATAATTACAAAACCCACGGGCAGCAATCCTATGGGTTTCCAATCATGAGTCAACCACAGCATGAAGGGAATTGACAAAACCAGAATGCCGCGCCAAATATTTGTTGCTACCAGCACAGCCTTTTTCGACCAGCGATCGACAAACACGCCAGCAACGGAACCAAACAATACGGCTGGAATAGTAAAAGCCATCATCAAGACTGATACCCAACCACTAATACTCTGATTGCTTCCTTGAAACTGAGTATTAATCAAGGCAATCATCAGCACCAAATAAACTTTATCTGCTAGTTGAGAGAAAACTTGACCCCCCCAAAGAGCCAAGAAATTAGGATTTTTTAATACAGGTAAAAATCCTAGCTGTTTTACATTCCCTGTAATAGCTTCTCCACCTGAACCCGATCCATCTAATTTCGGTAATTCTTTCTCTGGGATAGTAGTTACTGACAAATTCTGCCCATTACGAAGGCCATTGCTATCTACCTTATCCGTGGTTAATTTGTCCTCAGATTGTATTTCCGATTGGCTTGTAATATCAGTCTTTGGGATATCCCCTGTCCAACTTTGATCGTTTTGAGAAACATCTTTTGGGGACATTTCTTGGCCATTTATTTGACTAGGTGTACACTTGGGAACAGCACTCAAGTGATTCCTGACTGTAGGATCTGATACCCTATTCTGTTTTTTGGCGAGGCTTGGTGACAAAGGCAGGATTTTCTTATCCAAATCAGACGGTTGCATCATGGTTGGCAGCAAAATAAGAGTCGATCAAGGTAGCAGAGCGGATAGGGCGACCTAATTGATACTGAGCATACTGGCGCAAAATCTGCTCAACAGATAACCAGTCATGATCTCTAGCACCATCAATTTG
Organism: Nostocales cyanobacterium LEGE 12452; assembly: GCA_015206945.1. GTDB lineage: Bacteria > Cyanobacteriota > Cyanobacteriia > Cyanobacteriales > Nostocaceae > Nostoc. The sequence continues at coordinate 48,766 of JADEXV010000019.1, forward strand.
CATTATCTCTGGTTGTGACAGATGTTGAAGCAAAGCTAGTTGCATAGCACCTAAACGACTAGAAATCACAGGTATTTCTTGCCGATGCACAATAATTGTTTGGGCATTGGGCATTGCGGATGGGGCATTGGGCACAGGGAATTGGTTATTAATCTTCCCCTGCTCCCCTACTCCTCGGTCACTGAGCGACTTGCCTTGAGCGAAGTCGAAAGGAGCCGAAGTGCTGCTCCTTTGCCCCTCTGCCCTCATTTCCCTCTCCCCCTCTTTTCGTAAACGTTCCCTAGCTTCTAAGGAAACCGTTCCACCTGCAGGGATGCTAAATCCTACCTGCCAGTTAGGGTCTGTGAAGTCTGGCTTAAGGGAACGTTGAGATAGGCAGCAGATTTGCACTTGTGGTGTCAGTCCTGCTAAGGCTAAAAGGTGAAATACACCATGAGCCAGATGAGCTAAAACACCAGATGGATTTGCACTAGACACCGCCTCTAAGCGATGGAGATGTTCATTGAACAAATCATAAAGTTCTTCTTGGGGTTGTTCGCTCAAAGCTTCACACAGAACTATTTCTGCTAAATATTGACTAGCAGCCAGTTTTCCCAAATCTTTAGCTAAACCAGGATAAGTTTTTAACGTCTGTGCTTGAGTAATTTTATCAAGCGATCGCCCTTTGGCAATCAATAGTTCATTCACAACGAACATTCCACTCCTACCGCCCAGGCTGGAGTTGTGCTTACGTGACCCTGGAGCCACGGCTCGAATTAGACCGAATTCTCGTGTCAAAATCGTCACTATTTTATCCGATTCTCCTAGCGCCTGGGTTTTAAGATTAATACCAGTTGCTTTATAGGTTCTACTCATTACTCATTAGTCATTAGTCACTAGTCATTAGTAGTTATTTAGTCATTAGTCATTGGTCAACGGTCATTAGATTAGGACAAATGACAAAGGACAAAGGACAAATGACAAAGGACAAATGACTATTCACCCTTTCCCAGGTTATCGCGCTGACGGATCAAATCCATACCGCGAGATGTGCCTAATCTAGTAGCACCCGCTACGATTAAGTCTAGGGCTTGATTGATAGTGTGGATACCACCTGAAGCCTTAATTCCCACCCTTTCTTTTGCCAATTCCTGCAAAAGTCGCACATCTGCCACTGTGGCACCACCATTCCAACCAGTACTAGTTTTTAAGAATGTTGCTCCTGCCTCCATAGCTATTTCAGCAGCTATTTTTTTCTCTGCATCTGTCAACAGGTTAGTTTCCAAAATCACCTTGACCGTTTGTCCAGTCTCTTCACAAATTTCGGCAATCTCCCGGTGGACTTCTTCAGTTTTGCCAGCTTTCAACCAGCCCAAGTTCATGACTACATCCAACTCAGTGGCCCCACTATCCGCCGCTTCTTGAGCTTCATACAGTTTCACCGCTGAAGTCGTTGCACCAGAAGGAAAACCAATCACCGTACAGACTTTAGGGTTTTTACCGTGGAGGAGTTCTACTGCTTGCTTAACATTAGCGGGGAACAGACAAACCGCCGCAAAGTTAAATCTATATGCTTCTTCACACCATTGCTCAACCTGCTCTGGAGTAGCCGTTGGCATTAACAGGGAGTGATCGATGAATGGCGCAATATCAATGTCTGGATAGTCTGCTGCCATCGTGTCTTCTGCCAGTGATTGATTATTAAACTTTATAAAAAATTAAAACATTTCTTATATATATATTAAACCACATTTATTACGAGTTTATTCTGAAAACAAGCCGCTGAATTGTCTTTAATATTGGCTTTACAGATATCCCGGAATTACTGCAAGTATTTAAGTTGACGCTAAGTAGTAGTAATACTAGGAATATCAAGAGTGTTTTTTACACTATTTCCTAAGAAGTTAATAATAGTTTGAGCCAATGCCTGCGATGCCAAATATGGGACACCATTACCAATAGTTTTAAACATATTAGTGAGAGACATACTTTCTGGAAGTACAAAATTTGCAGGTAAAGATTGGATAGCTAAAGCTTCTGCTACAGAAATCCGCCGGATTTTGTAAGGATGTAAATGTACTTCATTATTTCCATAGCAAGCTGTTGGAGAGTAACGCCATCTATGCAGACGCTTGAAAGATTTTTTAGAATCATCTCCTTCATCAATAGCAGCAAATTTTGTGATACCTGCTCTTGGTTGAAAACAGTTTTCAGAATTTGGATGTTTCAGAACGTTATTTTTTCTAAACCAGTATTCAACCGTTAATTCTTCAGGTATATCATCAGGACAAGGTATTAGAGAATTTTCTTGGAATGGTTCACACTTACGCCAAGGGTAAGCAAAAACTTTTTCGCGAGGATATAAAATATAATTATCCCAAGGAAAAGATCCCTCATGTATTAACTTTTCACTACCGATTTTGATCCCTATGTCCTGAAGAAAATTATTTTTGAAACCAATTAGAATAATTCTTTCTCTATCCTGGGGTACGCCATATTCGATGGTATTAATTAATCGCTCTGTTAATATATAGCCTGCTTCATGTAATTGTTGCTTGAGCGATTCAAAAAATAAACGGTGTTTTGTTGTCTTCCATAAACCCTTAACGTTCTCAAATAAAAATGGTTCTTCAGTACCTGTTATGCCAAATTATTAGTTAAACATCAAAATTAGACTTTAAAATCAAGTTTAGAACGCTTAAGTCTCAAGAATGGTCTAAAATGTTAAAAATAATGCCTGCTTTTGATGTGCAGCAATGTTTTCAGCTTTTTAGCAGATTAATTTAGCATACTAAGTACTGAAGAGCCAAAATATTATTCTTGATTTGGGATTGCCTCTCCAAAGAGAAGTAGATGTAAAAATAGCTACAGGAGTACAAAAAGCTTGGGTTTTTAAAATGTTGAATCATTTAGTTGAGGGAAGAGAAGGGACATTCAATTGTATTGAATTACCAAAAGGTTCAGCTCCGTTATTGGGATTAATAGCTTTAGAAGATTTAGGATTAGAACCCGATTTACAAAATCAGAAATTGCGAGTTTTGCCAGTGGAAGTAAAAGATACTTATTTAATGGTTTTGTAATGGAAATCGTACAGAGTAGCAGTAACGCCTTCTAGTTGCTTTGTTTGGTGATTTTAGCAATAGATATTATCATTCTTGTAATAATTATCTCAAATGGATTTTATCACAGCCTATTACTCAACCAAGAAGTTATACAGCGCTTCCGGCTATTATGCAATACAGTTTTTCTCCTTGCCCTCTCCTATCAAAGCTTTCAGATTTAAGGATGTACCTCATAGCTGCCGGAAGTGCTGTAATATACAATCAAACTTACTTATTGGGTTTTGGGCAATAATGCCAAATACTAGCGTTGGCTACGTCAGTTAACCTATAAAGATTTAGCTAAGTGGTATAGAGACTTAGCCATAGAATTGAATGAACCCCAATTGAGAGACTATCTGGAAACAGAAGCGAAAATTATTGAAGATAACACAAAGAATAAGGAATCTACCGAACTTCCCTATGCTCATCCTTCTTATTGGGCTGACTTTATTTTAGCTGGTAAACTAAGTACAACAGGGTAAAAGGAGTCAGTTCGTTGGAAAACCAGCGCTTTTTACCTATTTTATACCAATTTAATATGAAGCTGCATATAATAGAGGGAAGCAAACTTGATAAATTTGAATACTCATGAGCCGTCCTTTTGAGATTGAAATCGCAGAGAGCGAAGAAGAACTAAAAAAACGTCTGCAAA
>JADEXV010000529.1 GCA_015206945.1 Nostocales cyanobacterium LEGE 12452
AGGGATTTGCAAGAAAATAAGATACCAATTAAACGGGGAAAATTGTGATATCCCATTTAGGTAGAGTTTCGGAAGGTTGCCAGAAAGTTTGGTAGTGTTCTAACTCTTGTGAGAGAACCTTGATTCCTTTTTCATAGGTTGCTTCAACACGATGAACAATGGGTGCAATCCCTTTCCAAGTCATATTGGAAGCCCACTTGATGGCAACTTCAATCGAATCCAGAATTGCGCCATTCCAATAGTTCTCTAGGGCTGCCCAACACCTCTCTATGGGATTGTACTTGCTATGGTACGGAGGATAGTAAATCAGTCGGATTCTTAAATTAATTGCTTGAGACAGTTCAACCATACGTTTGATAAACTGTGTGCGGTTACTGCGAGTTGCTGCACCACCATCAAGGTTAATCACCCATTCATCATAATCTTGGTAATCGTGTTGATTCTCATACCACCAAGCAGTTAAACAATCGACAATAAAATCACTGGTTTCAGCCGACTGACCCAAGTAAATCGTAAGCTTTTCACTGTGTGTGTTGAGAATGCCAAAAGGAACTAAGACTGCCTCCCACTGTGTATCGTGGTCATCCGCAGCTTTTGCTTCCAGTGTCCGAGCTTTACCACCTCTGGAAAGATTGCCAATCTTCACCTTGGCTTTAGTATCGATAGAGACTCGCAACGATTTGGGATTCTCATCCGATGCCTGATTTTCCTGAAACACATTGTCGAAAATGGCATCTGTTTGCGGAATCTTTTTCAAGGGCTTTGTTTTTTGTGTTTTTTTAGGCGATACCCCAAGCTATTAAGAATCTTCCCCAGAGTTTGACGAGACGGCAATTGACTGTGGTCATAACCTATTTCACTGATTAATGCTTCTCGTACCGCTCTGGCACTGATACGAGCATATAGAAAGGTCGATTGAAATTTTGGGTCTGCTTGGGCTTGAGCATCTACCAAAGAACAAATATCTGCTTCTAAATTGGGCAGAATCTCAACACTATTATGTCGTCCCCTTGCATGATAGTTATCCACACAGACTATCCCCGTCCGCCGTTCATGCAAGCCAAGTTGTACACAGGAGCGATTCCATCCTAAAACTGTTTCTGCAATGCGTGCTGAACTATCGAAGTAATCTTCAGTAACTTTTGCCATGAAGTCTCTTTTACAGCTGCCAGTTAGTTTCTTGGCTGCATCTTTGAAGGTAGATTTTATGGTGTCGGTAAGCATGAACCCTGTCATTCCAATTCTAGAAATTCAGAGCAAACGCGGGCAGATCCGCGCCTCCTATTCTTCTAGAATGACTGGTATTTTATTTTCTTGCAAGTCCC
>JADEXV010000361.1 GCA_015206945.1 Nostocales cyanobacterium LEGE 12452
GAGGTCTAGATTGCATTGTCCTGTGGATGGTTTAGTAATTTCTCTAATTGTCCGATACCTAGAAAGTAGACGACCCCTATTTATGAATTCACTATTTTGTTATTTTGTCAATGCGTAAGTCCTATTAAATTGGTATTAGGGCGAAGGATACATAATTCTTTTTCTGCTTTCATGGCACGCTTTTTCCAATTCTCCCGCGAAAATGAAACCGTACTCAGTTGATCTGCGAGAAAAAATAGTAAATGCATATGAACGAGGTGGCACGTCAATCAGAAAAGTTGCTGTTCAATTTGGTGTAGCAAAAAGTTATGTACAAAAGCTCCTCCAGTTACAGAAAACCCAAGGTCATCTAGAACCTAAAAAACAAGGTGGGACAATTAAGGGTAAATTGGATGAGTACGGTAGCGAATTAGCCGAAATGGTTAAAAGCCATCCAGACGCAACTTTATCAGAATACTGCGAGTATTTTGGAGAAAAATATAACGTTTGGGTATGTGCAAGTGTAATGTGCTGTGCATTACAAAAACAAAAACTAACACGAAAAAAAAGACTTTACGCAGTAGCCAAGCGAAAACAGAAAGAGTCCAAAGGCTGAGAATAGAGTATTGGGAGAAGGTAAAGCACATAGATCCAGAAGACCTTGTTTTTATTGATGAAATGGGTGTTTTACTTGGCTTAACTCGGACTCATGCCAGAAGTGCTCGCGGAAGTAGGGTGTATGATTTTAAACCATATTATCGAGGGGCGAAAGTAAGTGTAATTGGGGGAATCAGCTTAAAGAAAGTTTTAGCTGTCATGACTTTAAATGGTTCAATGGATGGAAATGCATATAAAGTCTTTATCGAGCATTTTTTGCTTCCACAATTATGGACTGGTGCAGTAGTTGTGATGGATAATCTTCCTGCACACCAAGTCGCAGAAATTAAACCCTTAATTGAATCTGTTGGTGCAAGTGCTCTGTACCTGTCTCCTTATTCCCCGGAATTTAACCCCATTGAACATTGGTGGTCACAGTTAAAAGCGTTCTTGAAACAATTTTCTCCCAAGACTGCATCTGGAGTCGATGGTTTAATTAAAATAGCACTTCAATTGATTAATCCTGAACATCTCAAAAATTGGTTTACAAATTGCTGCTACTGTACCTCATAAGCTCCGAATATGCTGTATGACTCGGTGTTATGAAGTCGAAGGTATGGTCTATGAGAAGCCTGCGGTACAGGATAATTCACAGCAACTTCAGCTATTTTAAGCCATGTCCATACATAAACCACCAGTCATTAAAAGACATATTCGGCTACAAAATAGCTCTGCAAAAGTAATCTACAGAGCTAGTACAGACATTCAGAAATTGAGAAATAGCCACAAAGAAAGCTTCGCTGAATTGAAAGTGAAAAATAGTGATTGAGGTGAATAATCATGGTACAGGCAACTGACAACCCTATCGTTGCAAATTTCCTAACTGATGCAGTAGTTGAGCGCCACAACTTCTCACAGTTAAATAAAACCCGTATTCGCTTCCGCATCCAGTTAAAGAAAAGTAAAAAGTCTGCCGCACCTAAATGGGCCGATGTGCTAAAAGCTGAAGTCTCTGAAATTGAATCAGACCTCGTGAAAGTTACCAATTCCGAAGTCGGATTACGTGGAATCAAGGTATTTAAGAAGCTCGATGAAGCTGCTGCCCAATTGAGGCAAGAGATTGCTTCAGTTCAAGAGTGGATGTCTGCTGATACTGGTGATTGGATTTGTCCGATTGATTTGGCTCCACTCGTTTGGAATCAGTTAATCAATATCAGAGATAATACCGCCCCTGGTTTACGCAATCAATTAAAAGTTGATTACGAAGCGGGACTTCTTGATTATCAAGAGCGGATTGATCAGTTCCTCTCACTTAACACCTGGGAATTAGCACAGGATAAGCAAGAGTCAGTCAAAGCCAACTTGTTAAGAGCATTTCCAACTCTGACCGATCTTGAAGACTATTTGCAGGTCGTTATTGGTCGTCCGGTGATTATCCCGGCATTGTCCGAACAACTGAACCAGCAGCAAGCCGAATGTCTAGACCAGATTACCAAGTTCATTCAACAGTATGACCAAAATCTGGAGCAACGGCTAAGGGAATCTGCTTTAGCTGGCGGTGAACAACTGGCAGCTCAGTTGCTTGAAGAGTTGGCTGATTGGGAGCCAGGACGCAAGCCCGTACAGTTCAAAAGAAAAATGGAGCGTCATCTGATGAAGGTTCAAGTGCTACTGGCAAACGCTTCACCGGAGGCAGGCAGTAGCTTGGAGGCGATGATGACGCACTTAGATTCTATCGTTAACGATCCAGCGATTGAGTCTAAGAATCTTGGTTCTGATACGCGCAGTCAATTACAGCAAAAAATGGAAGAAATTCGGATCAAGTTGTTAGACGAACAGCGCAATCTCCAAGAGCTAGCAACTGGTGAGGTGGGTTTATCGAAAGCTACCGTGATGTCGTTTAAGTTCCGGTAAAAAACAGTCTTGGGCGGGTGCATTCGCTCAAGACTCGACCAACGTATTAAACTCGCAGTTTCCACAATAACCCAAAAGGGATATCGCACTTTTACTATCTCTCAAACCAATTTGAAAGTCTTGGAGCGAAAAGTGTCACATTTCTCAACAGTCAAAACCAAATTAAGCAATCACGAGTGTTTGGTGCAAGCTCTCACGGATCTAAACCTATCACCGCAAGTACACGAAACACCACAGCCACTAAAAGGATACTACGATGGCTCTCAAGGACAAAATGCTGAAATCATAGTATCTGGTCGCACCATAAAAGCCCGTGCAGACATCGGATTTAAGTGGAATCAGTCAAGCGGTGTGTACGAGGTAATACACGACAGTTACGAAACAGTTCCAAAGTTGGGACAAGACTTCTTTAGTAACAAGTTGATGTTGGCTTACGGTAAACGTTTGGTGAGAGCTAAAGCTGCCGAGTTACAAGACCAGTTTGGTGAATGTGCGATCGCAGAATCAACTAGCAAAAGTGTGCAAACCCTACGCCTAACTTTTGCCGGACATCAAGAAGTTCAACAGTACGTGAGGAGATGAATATGGAACGTTCAATACTGATTCATTTCGACAGCGCTACAGGTGAAGTTCGAGTGGAAGCGGAGGGGTTCGAGGGAGTGAGTTGTTTATTGGCTACGCAACCATTTGAAGAAGCACTTGGAGTTGTGGAGGGCGATCGCATGTTTAAGGACGAAGCCCAAACCCAACAGCTTCGCAGTACAAACAGCAGTCAAACACGTTTACGTCAGTAAAATATTTTTATTTGATTATTTTATATTCGTTGACTTGAAAGTGATGGGGAGAGCCTTTAGTCTGCGAGAACCAACCTTATTGCACCACTCCAACTCATCTTTTGATAACTTTATATCAGAAAATTGTTGCACAAGTGTATTAATAGCAATTTCAGCTTCAATTCGCGCCAATACTGCACCCAAACAATAATGGATACCATCAACAAAAGCTAAGTGACTATTATTAGCTCGTCTAATATCGAAGTGATCGGGGTCAGGAAACTGTGCAGGATCGCGATTTGCAGCGCCTAAAATCACAAGAACTTTCTCACCAAATGGAATAGTGATACCATCTATATCAACATTTTCAGTCGCTATTCGTGTAATGATTTGGATTGGGCTATCATAACGTAGCATTTCTTCCACAGCACTTTGGATGAGTATTGGTTGTGTTTTCAGTTGTTCCATCTGCTGTGGGTGACGCAATAGAGCAAGCATACCATTACTGATGAGATTGACTGTGGTTTCTTCACCAGCAAAGAACAACAACATACAAACAGATATAATTTCTTGTTCACTTAATTTTTTATCCTGTTCTTTAACTGTAATCAAGGCGCTTAACAAATCTTGTTGTGGACTTTTTTGGCGTTGAGAAATCAAGCTTTTAAAATAATCTGTAAATTCTAGTGCAACTGTGTTCATTTGCTCATAGTCTTTCAAAGACCTAAGCGGATCTAAAATATGAGATAGTGTATCCGACCACTGATATAGCTTAAACCAATGTTCAATAGGTATTCCTAGTATCGCAGCAATAACGCTGCAAGGTAATGGACAAGCAAAATCGGACATTATATCCATACTTTCCTTGTACCGAACTTTGTTAATCAATTCATCAGTAATTTTTTGAATTTGAGGACGCAGAAAATTGATAGTTGTAGCAGTAAAAGCTTTACTAATTAGCCCTCGTAATCTGGTATGTTCAGGCGGATTTAAAAATATTAACCATTTGTCAAGAGCTTGTGCAAGTGTATTGAAATCTTGCTGCTCTAGATAAGTGCTTTTATCTTTAATATTTTTTGAGATTTTAGTAACACAAAAGCGAGGGTCACGCAAAACTGCTTTGGCATCAATATAGCGAGTTAGTACCCACATACCCGGAAAGCTTTGATGTATTGGTTCAACAGAGCGAAGGTTATGGTAAATAGGATAGGGATTTGCCTGAAATTTTGGGTCATAAGGATTGAATTTGATAGATTTTTCAACCACTATTTTTTGAGTTTTATTTGTATGATTAATTGGTTCCATTTCAGATATCCTCCTATGAATCTCCAAGCTTGACAAAAATTACTTAGTAAGTAAATTTTACAGGTAGAGCTTTCAAGCCACGTAATACAGCATTCTTTCGCCACTCTAGTTGATTTGAAGCTAACTTTAAATTAGGTAATTGTTGAATAAGCGTGTTAATTGCAATTTGCGCTTGAATACGTGCTAGCCCAGCTCCTAAGCAATAATGAATACCATCACCAAAAGCAACGTGTGGATTGGGATTTCGATTAATATTTAAGCGATCAGGATCTGGAAATTGGACTGGATCTCGGTTAGCTGCCCCTAAGCACAGAACCAGTTTTTCACCTGCTTGAATTGTTTGATTGCCTATTTCAAAGTTAACAGTAGCAATGCGAGTTGTTGTCTGAACTGGGCTATCGTAGCGAAGTATTTCTTCTACTGCACTTTGGATCTTTGTCGGTTCTGTTTTAAGTTGTTCTATTTCGTCAGGATGATTTAACAATGCCAGCATTCCGTTGCCGATTGTATTGACTGTGCTTTCTTCACCTGTTGCAAATAACATGATGCAAGTTGCTAATAGTTCCTCCTCACTTAACCTGTCACTCTGCTCTCTAACTGCAATTAAGGCACTAATCAAGTCGGTTTGTGGCTGTTTTTCTCGTTTGGCAATTAGAGCGCGTAAGTACTCCTTAAATGCTTCTGTGACTTCATTCATGGTTTCAAATTCTTCTAATGAAACCAGTGAGTCTAAAATTCGAGCCAAAACATTAGACCACTGATTAAGCTGATCTTGATCTTCTTGTGGGATTCCCAACAGCCTACTAATCACTGTGACAGGAAGTGGAATCGCAAAGTCGGCAATAATGTCCATACTCCCCTTGTGCCGAACTTTGTCAAGCAATTCATTTACTATTTCCTGAATCCGGGGGCGCATTTGCTCAACAATTACAGGAGAAAAAACTTTCATTACCAAATTACGTAATCTGGTATGGTTTGGCGAGTCCATATAAAATAAAAATCGGCTAGTAGTATGG
>JADEXV010000362.1 GCA_015206945.1 Nostocales cyanobacterium LEGE 12452
GCCGTATCCCCTACACCCCACACCCTACCCCCTATACCCTTCTTGTTGACGCAGATATTCTCTACCAGAAAATAGTGCTTAATCCTAGAATACTTGATTAATAGATGGATGTCCCTCGATCTTTAACTCCCCTAATTGAGTTAATATCCACTTTGGTTTTTTTGACACACGATAACAATCGATTTTCTCATAAATTTATCCGGAGCATGGTGGTTAAACCTAGAACATTTAAGTGGTAGATGCACCCTGATAACTAGCTCCCCTCGTTGGCTAACGCCCACTTGGGGTTTTTTTATGAAAATTGAGTCCTATTGATTAACCCTGACACACCCATTTTGTAAAGCAGCGCACCGAGCGTTTAATTGGTAGGTCTATCCTGATAACTAACCCCTCTGAGGTTTTTCTTTCATCGACAAACAGTAACAACTTCAACCTCTGCTAATTTATCCGGTAGCGACCCATTTATTTTAGAAAAGATTATTGGTAGATGCACCCTGATAACTCACTCCCCTGGTTGGTTAACACCCACTGGGGGTTTTTTCTAGTTGCGTCACCGATAGCGATCGCGAATGCGTCTCGTAGAAAAATGTTAGCGAGTCTTTTGCTCCCAGAGATGCTACGCGTAGCCTGCTTTTCCATAGAGGTACGAGCTTTACAGTCCATCGTAGACATCGCCTCTAATTTAGTTCATTTTTCCCGGAAGATGCTAGCTGCCCCTAGAAAAGATTATTGGTAGATGCACCCTGATAACTCACTCCCCTAGTAGGCTAACACCTACTGGAGGGTTTTTTTATTAAAAAAAATAACTAACCCTGATAACTTACTCCCCTGATAGGTTAACACCGACTGGGAGTTTTTTCTACCAGTTGCGTTACCAATAGCGATCGCGAATACGTTTAGTAAAGAAATCATAGCGAGTCTTTTCCTCTCAAAGATGCTACGCGTAGCTTGCATCTCCATAGAGGTACGAGCTTTACAGCCCATCGTAGATATCAACCCTAATTTAGTTCATTTTTCCCGGAGGATGCTGGCTGCCCTTAGAAAAGATTATTGGTAGATGCACCCTGATAACTCACTCCCCTAGTAGGCTAACACCTACTGGGGGTTTTTTTTATTAAAAAAAATAACTAACCCTGATAACTTACTCCCCTGATAGGTTAACACCGACTGGGAGTTTTTTCTACCAGTTGCGTTACCAATAGCGATCGCGAATACGTCTAGTAAAGAAATCATAGCGAGTCTTTTCCTCTTAAAGATGCTACGCGTAGCTTGCTTCTCCATAGTGGTACGAGCGTCATTGCCCGTTGTAGACATTGCTATCAATCCTAATTTAGTTGATTTTTCCCGGAAGATGCTAGCTGCCCCTAGAAAAGATTATTGGTAGATGCACCCTGATAACTAACTCCCCTAGTAGGCTAACACCCACTGGGGGTTTTTTTATTTAAAAAATAACTGACCTTTGTACAAATTTATCCGGAGTATGGTCTTCAACCTGAGAACACTTAATTGGTAGATGCACCCTGATAACTAACTTCCCTAGTAGGCTAACACCCACTGGGGGTTTTTTTTGCCGTAGACGCGTAGTGGTGAACCACATAACCGGAGTACATCACTATCACTGTTGCTACTGCTGGTAGACCTTGAGTATCCTCCTGTTGCCAGGATAGAGCATAACTTATATCAATCCCTGAATCGCTTTCTTTTTATTGTGAGCTAGAGACGCCACTCCAAAATGATTGCTATGATATTTAATCACATTCTTAATTTTTTTTATATATTTTGACGAGTTCCCTTTTAACTTTCACTATTTGTCTGCCTCAGCAAACCTTACCTTCTTACTCAGCACAGACTAACAGACTAAATGCCACGCTACCGCTAACAGCACTCCTCAAACAATTGAAAACTGCTAAAAGTTACAATTTTTTAGCTGGCTGGCATTAGACAGTACTTGTGTGGTAAACAGGCGGTCTAAAATTTCTGATTTCTGTTCTGAACTGAAGTTGTCATAAAAATTTTCAAGCTTCTCAACTATGCCGAAATTTCTGAAAGCCTCTAAATTAGAATCTGGTTTTTCAATTAGAGTTTTTTGTCTATTTTGAGAATAAGTAAGTATGTCTACTGTATGATTATTCCTTCGATGCACAAGCTGCATCAATAAATCCATTGCAACAGTTGGCAGAATGCGGTAGGTAGAAGTCACAAAAAAATCAAAAGTCATATTTCCTAGACGGATGCGATCGCCATCTTTGAGTTTAATCGGACTAACAGCACGATTACCATTCACAAACGAGCCATTGGTACTTTTGAAATCAATTAAGTAAAAGCCTTGCTCGTCAATATGCTGGATAGCAGCGTGGCGACGAGAAAGATGACTGTCACCAATGTAAATACCACTGTTGCGGCTACGACCTATCGTCCATATCTGCTGTGGCTGTCGTAAACTCTGAGTCTGATTGTCGCCCAAGTTAGTCATCAAATAAACAGCAGCATTATCTACTACACCATGTACGTAACCCGCCTTGACTCTCCTCAACGATGGTTGAGATAGGTTTTCTAGCTGAAGAATTTCATCTAGAAGGCTGCTGTGGTGTTCATACAATTTGAGGAATACTTGATATAAAGTTAATCGCCGTTCTATTTCTGTTTGTGCAAAGTCAGTCATTATACGTAAACCTTATACTACCTAATTTCGGTTGTAATATACATCTCCAGCCGACAATCAGGGATAATTTATTTTTTTGCTTGTTACTGCCATCTGAAAAAATTAGTGTTTTAGGAGCATTCTATTTTAAAAATTTTAGGTGTGAGATTCCCTGTTGTTTATAGCCATAAAAAGCATATAAATATCTTTATAAAATTATTATGATGCTTTATTGTTTATTGTAAATAATCATTTGTTATTTGTAACAGATAAAAATCATAAAGATTTCATGAAGAATTGACAAATATCTACGTATTTCTGCTAGATAGTTAGACATTTATTAATATTCGTGAGAGTGATTGCTATCGCTCAACCTAAACATTATATATATTTGGTCAATTCTGAATAAATCTAAGTTTTTGTCGAGAAGAATCCGGCTCATCTTCCCATATAGAAAAGTTCAGCTTTGTGAGCCTTATAAAATAAGTATTTTAAAATTGTTAATAAAAATGATAACTTAAAAACAGGGGGGTTGAGGCTATTCTGCTAATCTAAAATAATTGATTTCAATAAAAAGGGTTTATCCGTCAGGATAATCTAGAATCTAATATAGAAGAATATTCGGATATAACTACGGGGACAGACAGGCTATTCTCGATGAATTAGGAAACCCCATCCGTCTATAAGTTGGAGTAGTTCACACTTTCAAATCACAACAAGCCTCGTTTCCCATTGGGGCGCACGGTCATCCAATTTGTTTTTGCTAGTGCTAGTTGCTCATCCGAAATTTTGGCACTGGTGAGATTAGCACCACACAGATTAGCTCCTCGGAGGTTAGCATTGCTGAGATAAGCATTGCTAAGGTCTGCGCCTCGCAGGTCTGCTCCTTCTAAATCAGCATGGTTAAAGTATGCTTTGCTCAAATTAGCATCCTTAAGATTTGCTCGAGTCAGACTGGCTCTGCCAAAGTCACTATTGTGAAGATTAGCTCCCTGAAGATTGGTTTTTTGCAATTGAGCAGAATGGAAATTTGTTTGAGATAAATCAGCACCTTGCAGATTTAACAAATTTAAATTATGTAAGGCAAAATCTCGTCTTCCCTTCAAATAAGCTGTTAACAAACCTTGGGTATCTAACTTCCGTTCAACTTTAGAATTTTGACCTTGTGAACCATTGCTGTTGCTACTGAAAGTCGTTGATTTGGCCATCCCAGAACCCTGGTTTGATCCTGCGGCTTCCACTGCCTTGGCTCGTCTAGCACGAATCGCTGCCGCTACCTGTGCCACTCCAGTGCTGGTAGCAGCAGGGTTGTTACATAAAACAGCAGAATTTTCTAGGTGGTTATGTGTTCGCTCTTTAGATCCATTATCAGATTTAATCAGCAAACCTTTTGCTAAACTATCTAAATATGGTTCTATTTCCAATGCTCTGAGAACTTCTGCCGCTGACTGATAGCGATTACGTACAGACACCTCTAACATTTTTCGTAACACATTGCCTAAGTGATCGCTCACTTGCACAAGCTGCTCCCACATCATCTCGCCAGTGTTGGGATTGTAATCTAAATCTTTAGGAGTTTTGCTAGTCAGTAAATAAATGCATGTCACGCCTAGTGCATAAATATCACTGGCGTAGACTGGACGCATAGCCATTTGCTCTGGAGGTGCAAAACCAGGAGTACCAATTGCATATGCAGTTAATGCTGTCTGTCCTGATGGGCCTGTCGCACCTTGGCTGATTTGGTTTTTGACGGCACCAAAGTCGATCAGTACCATTCTGGCATCTTGAGTGCGACGGATTAAGTTGGCTGGCTTAATATCACGGTGAATCACTTTTTGATCGTGGATGTATTGCAACAGTGGCAAAATCTCGCTCAAAAATTGCTTGACTCCGGTTTCGCTCAAAATGCCGTTAAGTTTGACTTCTTCTTGCAAGGTGTCACCACTGATATATTCTTGAACTAAGTAGAATTGCTCGTGATCTTCAAAATAGTCTAACAATCTTGGTACTTGTGGATGATTGCCAATCTTACCGAGAGTTTTGGCTTCTCGCTCAAAGAGTTCTCTGGCCATCTGTAAAACGTGTGGGGCGCTTCCTGATGGGCGTAATTGTTTGATTACGCAACTCGGTTCTCCTGGTAAGCCTTGATCGTTGGCTAGGAAGGTTGCTCCAAAGCCACCCTGACCTAATGGTTTGATCACCTGATAGCGATCGCGCAACACTAGTTGCGAGCCACAAGACTGACACCTTTGGCTATACACCAAATTTTCTGGATTGGAACAGGTAGGATTTAAGCAGTAGCTCATGCACTCTCAACTCGCTGCACGAATAATCACGGGGAGTGTTATACTCCCTTTCAATTATTTAGACATTAATCAACTCTTGCCAGGTAATTTTTGCTGGAAATCCTTTGAAGAGTTCCTAAAGTTTAACTGAGATTACCTAAAGCGATCGCTAAACAAGATTATTTATTATACTTACATTGGCAAATACTGTTTATGCTACTTTCTACCAATTCGTAATTCCTAATCACGCTCTCTCAAGGCTTGTGGCGTGCATCGTGCTGTTATCCCATTGAGAAAATCAGCTTTAATCTGGTTTTTGTATGGGAGAATTGGTATTAAAAGATATTGGAGGGCAGTGCCCAACGCCAGTTACTATATTTGGGGAAACCCCAGACGCTCGCGGACTCGCTCTAAGCGTTCGCGGTAGCGTCTCGTAGAGAAGCCATGTCGTTGGCGCAGCCTCTGGTAGAGAAGGCTTTACGCTGCGCTATCGCTTTTAGCGTCTCCCCTTGTCCCAAAGGGCTACGGTGTACACACAAGTTGACCCAGAGCGAGTTTCCAGCCAAAAAATGTGGATTCAAACTGCTCAAGCCCGCGACTCAAAGTAGTAATTCCCGGAGGTTTTTGAGACCTATAACCAGACCAACCA
>JADEXV010000363.1 GCA_015206945.1 Nostocales cyanobacterium LEGE 12452
ACCTCCTTACCCGTACTTACTCTTCTAATCTCTCAGGTCTGTGCAATAGCTGTCACCACAATTGCGGCGCTCACCCTTTGTCAATATCTATTCGGCTGGAATCTTGGCATTGATGAGCTGGTGTTCCGTGATTCGCAAACTAGTATAGCGACATCGCATCCGGGGCGAATGGGAGCGAACACAGCACTGAACTTTATCCTGGTCAGTGTTGCCCTACAGATTCAGATTCATCCAAAAACCCACCGCAGTTATTGGTATGCCCAAATTATTGCTCTGATTGCTGTTTTAATTTCCTTTCAGGCGCTAATGGGCTATGCCTACAAAGTGAAAGTTCTCTACGGACTTGCCCCTTATACAACATCAATGGCTTTACACACAGCGGTGTTGTTCCTCTTACTAAGTTTAGGTATTCTGTGGGTGCGGGCAGAACATGGCTTAATGAGGGTAGTTACAAGTGATAGTTACGGCGGCTTACTTGCACGTCGTTTACTAGTTGCCGCGATCGCAGTACCTTTTATATTAGGGTGGGTAATTGTTGAAGGGCAACGAGCAGGACAATACGATCCGGCATTTGCAGTATCGGTGTTTGCGATCGTTGTGATTGTAATTTTTACTATTTTGATTTGGCAAAGTGCCAGGGTTATTGAACGCCTCAGCTATCAACGCGACCTTGCTCAAGAAGCACTGAGAACTCACGAAGCAAAACTAGAGAGTTTTGTAGATTCTAATGTCATCGGCATTCTCTTTAGCGATGTGTATGGCGGTATCCAACAGGCAAACGACGAATTTCTGAGGATGATTGGTTACGCGCGGGAGGATTTGTTAGCTGGTAAGTTAAGTTGGCGCAATATCACACCACCAGAGTATTTATACTTGGATGAGCGAGGTATCGCTGAAGCACAAGGAAACACCAACGCTACTTGTACGCCCTACGAGAAAGAATTTATTCGCAAGGATGGTAGCCGCATCCCGGTTTTAGTTGGTTACGTACTGCTAGGAGAAAACCGGGAAGAGTCAGTTGCGTTTATCCTCGACTTGAGCGAACGCAAGCAAGCAGAGGCAGAGCAACAAAAATTAGTGTCGGTAGTAGAAAATAGCTCTGACTTTATCGGCATCGCCACCCTTGAAGGTCAATTACTCTACATAAATGATGCAGGTCAAAAGCTGGTAGGTCTTGCTAGCCTTGATGAAGTGAGGCAAAAAGCAGTATTAGATTACTTCATGCCCAAAGACAAAGCCTATTTCCAAAAATATATACTGCCGACTGTGCTATCAGAAGGGCGCTGGCAGGGAGAATTCTGCTTCCGACATCTCCAAACAGGTCAACCGATACCAGTTGATTACAATATCTTCACCGTTACAGATAACAACACAGGTCAGCCAATTGCCTTAGCAACGGTGACTCGCGACATCAGCCAGCAAAAGCAGACCCAAGAACAAATATTACAGCTAAACAGGAATTTACAGCGTCGCATTACTGAATTACAAACTTTGTTGGAGGTAATTCCCATTGGGATTGGTATTGCCGAAGATCCAAAATGCCAAAATATCAAGGTCAACCCTGCTTTTGCCAAGCAGTTGGGGATATCGTCAGATACAAATGCCTCTCTCACCGCTCCCTTGGACGAAAGACCAACAAGCTTTAAAATCTACTGCCAGGGAAGGGAACTGTCAACAGAAGAACTCCCAATGCAGTATTCTGCTGCTCATGGTGTCGAAGTTCTGAATTCTGAACTTGATGTCATCCATGAAAATGGCAAAATTGTCAAGCTGTTGCACTATGTTGCACCCCTGTTTGACGAAGAGGGGAAAACTAGAGGAAGCGTTGGTGCATTTTTAGATATTACGGAGCGCAAACACGCAGAAGAAGTACTCCTAAACCAGCAAAAATGGCTAGAGGATGTGTTAAATCTGATGCCAAGACCATTGCTGTTTATCGAACCAGGAACGGCGCGGGTAACTTTTGCCAATCGCTCTGCTGATGAATTAGCTGGGGGCGAATTTCCCAAAGGTATACCTGCCCAAGAGTATCACACAGCTTACTACTATACAGATGCCGCTGGCGATCGCATCCCCAATGAACTTATGCCAGGAGTGCGGGTTGCCCGTGGCGAACGCCTGAATGGATTGGAGGTGGACTGGCACACTCCCGCTGGTGTGCGCTCTCTACTAGTATTTGCTGATACTTTGCCAGCAATGCACGGTCATCCGGCTACCTGTATCTTGGTGTTCCAAGAAATTAGCAACCTCAAGGCTGCACAAAAAGCCCTCTCATTAAGTTACAAAAGGCTAAAGCTACTATTTGACACAGCCAACGATTTATTATCGAGTCAGCAACCAGTAGCACTAATCGATAGCGTCTACCAAAAACTGAGAGACCAAATTGGTTTAGATATTTACTTTAACTATTTGATTGTGGATAACTCTCAGGTAATGCGGCTAGAGTCTTACAGCGGCTTTTCCCAGGAGATAGCAAAGCAAATCGAGTCCTTGAAATTTGCTGAAGCGGTTTGTGGGACTGTCGCCCAGGAGCGTTATGCAATTGCTCTAGAGAATGTGCAGCAATCAATTGACCCGAAAACAGAATTGATTCGTTCTTTAGGAATTACTGCTTATTATGGTTATCCGTTAATTGCCCAAGGACGGTTGTTGGGTACTCTTTCTTTTGGCAGCCGCACTCGGTTAAGCTTCACCGACAATCAAAAAGGGATGATGCAAGCAGTATGCGACCAAATAGCGATCGCAATGGAACGGGCTAGTTTAATTGCTTCTTTACAACAACAAACTGAGCAGTTACAAGAAGCCAATCGGATGAAGGATGAGTTTCTAGGGATATTATCCCACGAATTGCGATCGCCCCTCAATGCCATCCTTGGCTGGGCGCAATTACTGCAACGAAGCAAGCTCAGTGATACCCAAATGGCTAGAGCGACGGAGACAATTGAGCGCAATGCCAAAGCGCAAACCCAGTTAATTGAAGACTTACTGGATATATCGCGGATGGTTAGAGGCAAGTTACGCCTGAATGTTCGTACTTGTAATTTGGTTCCCATTATTGAGTCAGCCATCGAGACTGTTAGTTTAGCCGCCCAATCCAAGGAAATCGATTTGAGATTTTCCCTGATTCCCTCAAAAGAAACGCCAAATTCAGATTGGGGATTAGGAGTTCATCACGAAAATCTCGAATTTCCAAAAGCACAATCCCAAACCAATCAACACTCAGAGGACAGCAAGCTGGGCGATAATTCTCAATTTTTAGTTTCCGGGGATTGCGAGCGCTTGCAACAAATCATCTGGAATCTGCTATCCAATGCCATCAAATTCACACCCGTTGGCGGAAGGGTAGAGTTGCAATTGTCACTGGTTAGTGGACAAGAAAAACAACAGACAACGGATAAATATGCCCAAATTCAAGTGATTGATACAGGCATTGGTATCAGTCCTAATTTTCTTCCTTACGTTTTCGATCGCTTTCGTCAAGCTGATAGTTCTAGCACTAGAATTTATGGTGGATTAGGACTAGGATTAGCGATCGTCCGTCATTTAATAGAATTACATGGCGGTACTGTCCATGCAGATAGTCCAGGCAAAGAACAAGGCGCGACGTTTACCGTCAAACTACCACTTCTGAAGAATACCCACCTCGGCTCTTCTGCCGCTGTGCCGCCACCCCTCTCCTAAATCATTTGTGAAAATTATATATCTCTTTCTTCCCTTTGCATCTTTCTGTAGGAGACGCTACGCATTAACATAGTGTCTCCTACAGAAGCGGTTCGTTTCCTTATATATATATTTCATCAATCAAATAGGACTGCGATCATGTCCGAATAATCAGTATGATTCCCATAGTAGTTAACCACTTACTTACTACGTGCTGGGATTGTAAGTAGTCCTTCTACTTACCGAGACTCAGGAGGTTGTTGCAGGCGTAATAGCGTATTGTAAACCTGACTTTTTAAGATAGTATTATTTTGTAGTTCTATAGTAATTTTGTTGAACTGTTCAAATTTCAAACCATTATCTTCAACAATTTTTTGAGCGTGGGTACAGTAGTTCACTGCAATATCTTGAGCCTTCTTTGGAAGACCATTTATACTATTGGAATCGTTGCAGACAATATTGGGAATTTCTCCATTTCCAATAAGTTTTTTAATTTCTTCAAAGGCATTTTGACGGGCTGGCTCCATTGCTAGCACGGCTTGAGCGTAACTGTTAATTTCAGTATTGTTAACTATTGGTGATGGAGTTTGAGCATCAGCTTTAGAACTCAATAAAAAAGTGTTGAAAATCACACCCACAGTAGCGATCGCGCCGAAACATAACGATCGCGAAAGGGTTCGCTTTCGGCCAGTTCGAGAAGATAAATCAGAAATTTTTTTCATATAGTGTGTGACACGAAACTACATCAGGGATATTATAAGAACTTTGAATTATTTTCGGAGTTGGAAGTTCCAGGAACTGCTAAATACATAAAGCTTTTATATTTGATTGTCAATTTCCTCGGCATACTTGACAAAGTTCGATTACTTTAGTCTGGAGAGTTGACATTTCTGATGCTCCTTGCTTGAGGCTAACCTCTAATTCCAGCAGTAGGGGTAAGCAAGAGATTAACTGTTGCACAGAAAGCAGCTTGATTTCTTGCTGTAAGAAGTAAATCCGTTTGGGATTACCGATATCAGCAGCATTAGCGATCGCTTGTTGATTTCGTTCCCCACTTTCTATCATAATCTTTACCCACAGCCAGGTGCGAAATTGTCCAATCAACGTCGCAACTATCCGTAATCCCGGCTCGGAAGCATTGCTCAAATCTGCCAGTGTTGTCAAAGCCTTAGCTGTATCTCCTGTTCTAATTGCTGCTGCTAATTGTAAGCTATTTTGAGTAGTATTTCTTACTAACTTCGTAACAGTATCTATGTCTAAAGGCTTATTGCTACCTTGGACATATAGCCGTAATTTCTCTAACTCATTGTAAAGAAGCCGTGTATCATTGCCTACAGATTCTGCCAACAGATGGGAAGTATTGGCAGTCAGTTTCACGCCCACTGTCTGGGCTGCTTGATTAACAGATTGCACCAGTAATTCTGTTTTCCAAGGGGGAATGAGGGGAAATTCGCGGAATTCGGTAGCAAACTGTTTTAATAATTTCGTGGATTTGAGGCGTTCATCTGGCTTATTCCGGCTAGTGAGCAATAAAAATGAGTTTTCGGGAATGACAGGTAGCGATCGCCCCAATTCTGCCAACACATTCTGAGGACAGTGCTGACACAGAGTAGTGTTAATCAGCCATACCAAGCGCCCACCAGCGCCAAAAGTAGGCGTCATCACCTGATTTAAACCCTGGATAGCAGCATCAGCTTGCTCTGGGGAGAATGCAGTGTAGTTAAAACTTGTCCATTGGGGATCGAGGACGCGATCGCGCAAAAGTGCGATCGCTTTTTCCATCGCAAAATCATCCTCACCCCAGTAAACATAGATTGGCATAGATAAACCTCTTAGTAGATGGATAATGGGGCATTGAACACAAAAGGCACAGGTGCAAAGGGGAAAAACTTACTACAACTTCTCCTC
>JADEXV010000364.1 GCA_015206945.1 Nostocales cyanobacterium LEGE 12452
TTTTTAACAGCGACATCTCTTTGTTCTAGAATAATATTTTCACTATCAGTACGTGAAGCAACTACACCGCAAATAGCAGCAGCAGCAAAATTATACACTCCTGCCATTTTGAAGAGTGTGCCGCATTCCATCTCATAATTCAAGATATTCAAGCGCCGATATTCTTCTGTAATGCCATGCAGCGATCGCATTAAATTTGGATTGGCGGAATCAGTGCGTTCTTGTCCTTCGTAAAAAGTATCAACTGATGCCGTAATTCCGATGTAATGTTCAACCTTTAATTCTCGTGCGGCTTTAACTAAAGCGACTGTCAAAAAAGGATCGGCTGCGGCTGGATAATCCACAGGTGCAATATCATTTGCTGCACCTTGGCGACATAATGCTGCACTGCTAATAACAACACTACCGACTGGTATATAAGGTTGAATTGATCCACAAGTTCCAATGCGAATAATTTGCCGGATTCCTACTTGTATCAACTCGTTGACAACAATACTTAATGAAGGCGCACCCATACCACTAGTAGCTGATAAGATGGGGCGGCTATTAGGCAAATATCCTACATAACTATTGAGTCCGCGATTCTCCGACAAGACGCGTACATCTTGTAAATAAGTTTGGGCAATTAGACGCGATCGCTCTGGATCGCCAGATAATAAAGCAATGCTGGGAGGCGATGAACCTAAATCATCTTGCCCAAAGCCAATGTGATAGAAACGTTTATTTGCCATTCAATGCTACTCGCACGCGTATTGTAGATCGGAGCGTTTTTTATTGCTGGCTCCTACAACCAAGGAAGCAAGAATTGCTCTCAATATGGTTAGGCGATCGCTAAATTATTAGGACTTATGCAATTAACTTGTCACGCATGAACCAACAAGTATTGACCATTACCAAGAATTTCACCATCACAACCGTCAAAATACACAATGCACAAGAGCAAATAAAGTCTCCACATCCGGCAGAACTTGCCATAGTTCATGCCATAACTTAAATTTTTGACTTTAGCTTGATTTTGGTCAAAATTCATCAACCAATTTATCAGAGTCTTTGAGTAGTTAGCACCATTTAAATACCATTGATTAATAGTTTTCAGGTCTGTATTAATCTTTGGGATGACATCATAATTCCACACCCGCATGTTTGGAAAAACATATTTGTCGATAAAAGGATGGGTTATATCATAAGGTAATCTGGTTGTGATTATGTGAATTAACACCTTGCCATCATCTTTGAGGAGAGAAGCCAGTTTTTGAAATGATTTCGTTAAATTCCCTATATGTTCAAACAGGCCAATCGCCATAATTTTATCAAACTTATTCTCAAAATCAATATCATTAAAGTCCTTTTCATATAGAGTGAATCTATCTGAACTGAGGTAACTGGTAGAGTCTCGCATTTTTTTCCGCATATATTCGCATTGCCCGTGGCTCAAATTAAGAGCCGTTACTTTTACATGCGGAAACCGGGAAAGAATGTAATTTGATGCAGAACCCCAACCGCATCCCAAATCTAAGATTTCGTCTCCGTCTTCGATGCCTACTTTTGCGATCAAATCATCGAGCATGTGCATTTGAGCTTGCTCAAGGTTAGATGCTCCTTTTTCCCATAAAGCCATTGTGTATTTGGGATATAAAAGTTCTGTCTCTTTTAACATCAGACTGAACATTTCTTCGGGTAGGTTGTATTGAACCTTCATTAGTTCGTGTGACCCTTCTGCAAGGCGATCGCTTTCTTGCAACAGCCATTCATAGGGAACTAAAAGAGAAGGGAAATGTTTGTAGCTGATTTGCATAGAAAGATTTAAAAGGGATTTAAGCAGAGTATCGGGGATTTTTAGCCCATTGATATAAGCCTCTGCTCCTGCCATTACGATTGCATTGAATGCAGCGATCGCTGTGCGGTTATCTTGGTAAGAAATTCGGGTTTTGTTATTCACATCTACTAAAAGAGTATGTCTTTGGATCTTGTCTGTAATACTGGAAGTTATGTATACATTACCTTAGATTTTTAGTTATATTAAATTTATGACAAAACTAAATACTCGTCTTTTACAATTTCGACCTGTGATAAATTCAAAACTCCTATAAAATCAATTATTTATCACTCCCTGATGCTACTTAAAGTGGTAAAAGACGAGAAATAAAATTGAGAGTTAGAAAATCATTTTATGTATTAAAAATTAATATCTTTTTATGAAGTTTAATAATGACATAACGCTCCCTTAATTAATAGTGTTTCTCTTCGGGTTGCAAAAATATTTGATAAATTGCATTTAAATTTTTAACACCATAGGGAACACCATATTTACCCTGGTAATGAACTCAGACTATTATCCAAAGTCCTGCTTTACCTAAAATCTCCTCCTTCCCATATCTGAAGTTGTCTTTCAGCCGCAACTATGCAATTGAAATGCTTGGGTGGATAGAGAAAATGATCGTAAGCTAATGCCATCTGTTTAGCAGCTTCAGTATATGGCACTCGTCCTATTCCCGTACTCAATCCAGGACAGGCAATAACGTTAGCTAGGGCAAATATCAACGGTTTTTCTGTATTATCAGCCTTGTCTTTTATTTGTAGCACATATATAATACAAAATAGATCACCACTCATTTGGTGATTGTTTGTCGCTTGAACAAAAGGAAATTTTATGATTCCCCGAACACGCATCCGAAATATTGGTATCTCTGCCCACATCGACTCTGGTAAAACTACGCTGTCAGAGCGAATTCTCTTCTACACGGGCAGAATCCACGCTATTGAGGAAGTGCGGGGAGGCGGTAAGGGTGCAACGATGGATTTTATGCCAGAAGAAAAACTACATGGTATAACCATCACTTCCGCTGCTACCACCTGCCAGTGGCACGATACTCAAATTAACCTGATTGATACACCTGGACACGTAGATTTCACAATTGAAGTGGAACGTGCCCTGCGGGTATTGGATGGGGCAGTGATGGTGCTATGTGCTGTGGCGGGTGTACAGTCCCAGTCCATTACGGTGGATCGGCAAATGAAGCGCTACCGTGTGCCCCGTTTGGCGTTCATCAACAAAATGGATCGGACGGGAGCAGATCCATTTCGTGTAGTACAAGGAATACGCGATCGCTTGCAACTAAATGCGGTATTACTCCAGTATCCTATCGGTAGTGAAGATCAATTCCAGGGAGTCATTGACCTGGTAGAAATGACTGCTGACTACTTTGAAGGTGAAAACGGGGAAAACTGGGTGAAAAAGCCAATTCCTGAACCTCTTAGGGATGAAGTACAACAGGCACGGGAAAAGTTGCTAGATACTTTGTCGCTGTTCTCAGAACCGATGACCGAGATGCTACTGGCGGGTGAGGAGATTCCCAAAGAATTAATTTGGCAAACCATCCGACAGGCAACCTTGAGCCTAGAATTCACACCTGTACTGCTGGGTTCGGCATTCAAAAATAAAGGAGTGCAAAACTTATTGGATGCGGTTGCGCTTTATCTACCATCTCCCGTGGATAGAGAAGTGGTCAAAACCGCACAGTCGGTGAGTATCTACCCTAACCCCGATGCTTCTTTGGTGGCATTGGCATTTAAACTCACTGTTGAATCCTTTGGGCAGTTGACCTATACCCGGATTTACTCTGGGACGCTCAAACCCGGCGATACCGTCTACAACTCGCGGACTGAACAGCGGGTGCAAATCGGTCGCTTGGTGAGAATGCACGCCAATAAGCGAGAAGAGGTAAAAGTTGCCGTTGCTGGGGATATTGTGGCTCTGTTGGGTGTGGATTGTGCTTCTGGTGATACATTCTGTTCTGGAGAACCACTGGTATCTCTAGAGAAGATGTTTGTGCCGGAACCAGTAATTACGCTGGCGATTACGCCCAAGAAACAGGAAGATAGCGATCGCCTTTCCAAGGCACTCAATCGCTTTCAAAGGGAAGATCCCACCTTCCGGTTGAGCATCGATCCCGAATCAGGAGCAACTCTGATTTCTGGGATGGGCGAACTCCACTTGGAAATCTACCTAGAACGCATTCAACGGGAATATAATGCCGAGGTCTACGTCGGTACTCCCGCCGTAGCCTACCGCGAAACCATTGGGCAACAAGCTACCTTTGACTACCGATTCAAGAAACAGTCAGGCGGCCCCGGTCAATACGCCCATATTACTGGGTGGATCGAACCCACAGATGAGCCATTTGTCTTTGAGAATCGGGTGGTTGGAGGTGCGATTCCCAAAGAATATATCCCGGCGTGCGAGAAGGGTTGCCGTGAGGCGATGCAATCAGGACAGCTGGAAGGCTATCCGGTAACTGGGGTGAAAGTCGTTTTGGATGGCGGTTCTTATCATCCAATTGACTCTTCAGAATTGGCTTTCCGGTCAGCTTCCCATCAGGCAATTGAGGGTGCGATCGCCAAAGCTAAACCCTACATCCTGGAACCCATCATGCTTGTAGAGGTGGAAACACCCCACGAGTTTATGGGAAGGATTCAGGGTGACTTATCCTCTCGTCGGGCTTTGTTGTTGGGTTCCGAGACAATGCAGGGATACACGGTAATTCGAGCAGAAGTACCGCTAGCGCGAATGTTTGGGTATTCTACAGAATTGCGATCGCTTACTTCTGGTATGGCTACTTTTTCAATGGAATTTGCCTGCTATCGCCAGTCTTGAACTCATTAACATCTTGAATTAGTTTCATTTAGGGACACAGCATAACTGTGTCCCCTTAAATTTTGCTACGGTTTGGAATCATCTGTATCATTTAGCGAATTACTACTATCTACTTGACTCGGCAGTGTGTTTGAAATAACTACACTATTAGCTACTTGTTTTTGCGAGATATTAGAACCATCTACATCGATTGATAATTCATTAGTAACTTGTTTATATTCAAGATTATCTCGGTTAGCACCTGCTATTTCTTCTGCTTTGCCGATAAAATCTTTTGCAAGTCGTTCACTAAAGCCAACAACAAATGCTATTACAAAAATCAAAGACCTTTGTTGATCTTGAGATGATTCCTGATTGGTAGTTGGATTTAGTTTAAAAACGCTGGGATTAATAAACATTAATATTATTCCAGAGTTAATTAAGGCTAAAAACAAAACAGCAAATGCTCCGCCAATCATTGGTTTAAAAGCACCTACAAGAAACGGAGTTAGTGGATCGGAATATTTCTTTTTTTGAAATTCTTCAATTCTAATTAAAATACTGATAATACTACCTAATGTTCCTGCCGAAATAGCTAGACTTAGTTGAAGAAGAAATTCATTATACTTCGCATTTAGAGCTTGCCTTTTGCTATATTGTAAATTTAATTCAGCGAGGTTACTATTTAAAATAGTCAACTCTGTACTCTTAAATTCTGCATTTTTTTGTGAAATTGTATTTAACTCTTTAATTTCTTCTTTGTTTGTCTTCAATTTACTAGTATTAGTTATTGGACTAGAATTTATATTTTCTGATTCATTTTTTGGTTGAATCTGATTTTGAATCTCCTCTATTCGGTTATCTCTATATTTTTGGATTTCTTTAATTTCACTTTGTAAAGAATTCTTGCTAATATTATAATTATT
>JADEXV010000365.1 GCA_015206945.1 Nostocales cyanobacterium LEGE 12452
ATAATATATAATATTACGGCAAAATATTTAATATGAATAACAAAGCAAATTAATAAAGAACCAGAGATTATTAATTTTAATCCTAGAGATAATTATTCTAATGCTGTTGTGTACGAAAACGAACAGACAAATGCAACTATATATGCATAGTTTTATAAATAAAAAATGTGTTACATAAATCAATAATAACTTAATTTCAGATGTTGATAAAGATATAGTGCTTAAGACTTAATAAAAAAATAATGTTATATTTATTTGGATAGATGAAAAATTTAGATATAAAACAGTATTTTCTTATTAGTGCAACCAAGTATTGAGTATACCGATTCGATATTGAAAAGCAGCAAAGTATGTTGCAAGCTTTTGCCCGAAAGTAAGCTTGGTGCTGCTTTACAAAGAAAAGGTATTAGCGTTTGGCTAGTCAAAATTAATAATTTAAATAATGAGACAACTATGACAAGTGAAAAATCTCAAGTCAAAAACAACGGTGTCGGCAATGTTATTTCGCCAAAGCAGCGTAAAACAAAGCGCTCGCAGTTAGCCCAAACGCAATCATCAAGTGCGTCACTGTTGAATTTAACTTCGTCTAATAAAAAAGTTCAATCAACAGAAACCTTTCAAGACACACCTGATATAGTTTGCTTATCTCATTTACGTTGGAATTTCGTCTATCAAAGACCACAACATCTTCTTAGTCGGTGCGCTCAAGGAAAGCGAGTCTTCTTTTTTGAAGAGCCAATGTTCTCTGAAGAACCCTTAGCAAGGTTAGATATAAACGAAGATTCTAATGGAGTAGTTGTGGTTGTGCCACACCTACCACAAGGTTTAAGTGAAGAAGCAATCAACGCAGAGTTACAAGTACTAATTAATAGTTTGTTTGCAGAGCATAACATCAACAAATACATTTGTTGGTATTACACACCAATGGCGATCGCTTTTACCCGCCACTTGCAACCCCAAGCCGTGGTGTACGATTGCATGGATGAATTATCTGCATTCCAGGGAGCATCACCCACTTTAAAGAATTACGAAGCCGAACTATTCAGCCGTGCAGACTTAGTATTTACAGGCGGACAAAGCCTTTACGAAAGTAAGGTGAACCAGCACCCCAACGTTTATGCCTTTCCTAGCAGCGTAGATGTCGCCCACTTTGGCCAGGCGAGAAATGTTCAAGAACCAGAAGATCAAGCTCATATTCCCCATCCTCGTCTTGGTTTCTTTGGCGTAATTGATGAACGGATGGATATTGAACTGCTTGCAGGTATTGCCGAAGCACGCCCCGACTGGCATCTAGTAATTATTGGACCAGTTGTCAAAATCGATCCAGCAAATCTGCCACAACATGAAAATATTCATTATCTCGGTGGCAGAGATTATAAACAACTACCTGCTTATTTAGCAGGCTGGGACTTGGCAATGTTGCCGTTTGCGCGTAATGAGTCAACACGCTTCATTAGCCCGACCAAAACTCCAGAGTATCTTGCCGCAGGTAGGCCTGTAGTATCTACCTCAATTCGGGATGTGGTGCGCCCTTACGGAGAGTCGAAGCTGGTGCGAATTGCAGACACAGTTTCTGAGTTCGTCATCGCCGCAGAACAAGCAATGCAAGAAGACACCCCAGCCTCAGAATGGTTGAGTCGAGTAGATGTCTTTTTAGAGAAGATTTCTTGGGATCGTACTTGGGCATCAATGATGAAGCTGATTGACTCTGCGATCGCAGCCCGTGATGGTGAAGATAAAGCTAACTCCACAGGTGCGGCTGGTAAACAAGCACCAAATATCATTACCAGAGATTTTGTCTTCGATTACTTGGTTGTCGGCGCTGGTTTTTCTGGTAGCGTCATTGCAGAACGTTTGGCAACTCAAGGTAAAAAAGTGCTGGTTGTAGACAAGCGCAACCACATAGGTGGCAATGCCTACGATCATTACAACGATGATGGCATTCTTGTACACAAATACGGCCCCCACATCTTTCACACCAATTCCCGCGAAGTTTTTGAATACCTCTCACGCTTTACTCAGTGGCGGTCTTACGAACATCGTGTCCTTGCCAGTGTAGACGGGCAACTTGTCCCGATTCCAATCAACCTCGACACCATTAACAAGCTGTATGGGATGAATCTCAATTCATTTGAGGTGGAAGAGTTTTATAAATCGCTTGCTGAACCCGTAGAATACATCCGCACTAGTGAAGATGTGGTGGTAAGCAAAGTTGGTCGAGTATTGTATGAAAAGTTTTTCCGTAATTATACCCGTAAGCAATGGGGACTCGACCCATCGGAACTTGACAAATCAGTAATTGCCAGAATTCCGACTCGTACCAATCGTGACGATCGCTACTTTACCGATAGCTACCAGGCGATGCCGCTACACGGCTTTACCCGGATGTTCGACAATATGCTAAATCATCCGAACATCAAGGTAATGCTTAACACCGATTATCAGGAAATCCAAAAAGCTATACCTTGCCGCGAGATGGTTTACACTGGGCCGGTTGACGAATTCTTTGATTATCGCTACGGCAAATTACCGTATCGCTCACTTGATTTCAAGCATGAGACGCACAACACGAGTTTGTTTCAAGCAGCGCCAGTAATTAACTATCCCAATGAACAGCTTTATACTCGTGTAACCGAGTTTAAATACTTGACTGGTCAGGAACATTCAAAAACTAGCATTGTTTACGAGTTTCCTCAAGCTGAGGGAGACCCTTATTATCCTGTACCGCGTCCTGAAAATAACGAAATGTACAAGCAGTATAAAGCGTTATCTGATACAACACCAGGAGTATATTTTGTGGGAAGGCTGGCGACCTACAAGTACTACAACATGGATCAATGTGTTGCTCAGGCTTTGTCTGTGTACAAACAAATTGCAGTCAAGGTTTAAATAATTCGTAATTAGGACTGCTCTGTATTTGTAGGGTGCGTTATGGACATTAGGGCGTGTTTTCAAACTACTCCTTTAGCCTCCTAGTTTTTGAGATCCCCCTAAATCCCCCTTTTTAAGGGGGAATTTAAGAGATTCTTAGCCCCCCTTTTGAAGGGGGGTTGGGGGGATCTAAGACTTGAAAACACGCCCTAGTCCTAACGCACCGAAAATTTAGGAGACTGCGTTAGCCTCCGGCATAACACAACGCCAGTTGCTACAACGGAGAGAACCTCCCTTCGGGTTCACTAGTCGCCTACGGCGCTGGATTCACCGCAACGCAGTGGCTCCCCTACAAAACGACAAAACTGAAAAAGAACGCATCAAATAAAATATCAGCTTGAGTTGTAAATTATGGCTTCTGCTTTCAACTCGACACTCAACACTCCTAAATCAAAACTTCCCCTAGAAGTGTGGGCTGGTGTAGAGTGTACGGTTAATCGTGTGGGTGAAGACTATCTCGATCAGTTAGAACGCAATGGTCATGCAACGCGCTTGGATGACCTAGATTTATTTGCCCAACTAGGTATACACGCCATCCGTTATCCAGTAATTTGGGAGCGGATAGCACCCAATGGTTTAGAGAATGCTGATTGGTCGTGGGCAGATGAACGGCTGGGACGCTTGCGCGAACTTGGCATCTGTCCAATTGTGGGGCTAGTGCATCATGGTAGTGGCCCGCGTGATACCAGCTTAGTAGATCCAGAATTTCCTGAGAAACTAGCGGTGTTTGCTCGTGCGGTTGCAGAACGATATCCTTGGGTTACACATTACACACCTGTAAACGAGCCACTGACAACAGCGCGATTCAGTGGGATGTATGGTCACTGGTATCCCCACGGTCGAGACGATTTAACTTTCGCCCGTGCATTGTTAGGAGAGTGTAAAGCGATCGCTCTTTCGATGCAAGTAATCCGGGAAATCAATCCCAATGCCCAACTCGTACAAACTGAGGATTTGGGTAAAACTCATAGTACGCCAAAGCTGGCTTATCAAGCAGAACTAGAAAATGAGCGTCGTTGGTTGAGTCTTGATTTATTATGCGGTCGAATCAACCCAACTCATCCGATGTGGGGTTACTTGCACGACTGTGGTGTAAGTGAGTCTGAACTTGAAGAATTCTTGCAATACACCTGTCCGCCTGACATTATCGGCATTAACCATTACCTGACGAGCGAACGCTTTTTAGACGAAAACCTAGAAAACTATCCAGTTTGGACGCATGGTGGTAATGGTCGGGACAAGTATGCAGATGTAGAGGCAGTACGAGTTTGCGCTGAGGGTTTGGCAGGCCCGCGAACATTGCTCAAAGAGACATGGGAACGCTACAAACTACCCTTTGCTGTCACTGAAGTTCACCTGAGTTGCACCCGTGAGGAGCAGCTACGCTGGCTCAATGAAGTCTGGAATGCAGCCCAAGAATTACGAGACCAGGGCGCAGATGTTCGCGCTGTAACTGTTTGGGCACTTTTGGGCAGCTACGATTGGAATAGTTTAGTGACTCGCTCCGCAGGATACTACGAGTCAGGCGTCTTCGATTTGCGATCGCCACAGCCTAGACAAACTGCGATCGCTAAAATGGTGCGAGATTTAGCCACTGGGCATAAACCCAACCATCCATTACTTGATACACCAGGATGGTGGCATCGAGAAGAGCGCCTATTATACCCAGCAGTCAGTTGTCGCGTATCGCTTCCATCTCCCCCGGTTTCCTCCCCTGTTTCCAATCGTCCCCTGGCGATCGTCGGAGCCACAGGAACACTAGGCAAGGCTTTTGCTCGGTTGTGTCAACTGAGAGGAATTTCATATTGCCTGCTCAGACGCCAAGATATGGATATTGCCAATCCTGCTTCCGTCAATAAAGTACTTACCGAGTTACAACCTTGGGCAGTTGTGAACGCTGCCGGATATGTGCGTGTAGATGATGCTGAACGCGAACCCGATGTTTGTTTGAAGGTGAACGCTGAAGGGCCAGCGATTTTAGCTGCTGCTTGCGCTCAACATAATGTGGCGCTGCTAACTTTCTCTTCAGATTTGGTATTCGATGGTGCTGAGTCTAATCCTTATGTCGAAACTGATACCGTTGCGCCCCTCAATATATACGGGTGTAGCAAAGTTTTGGCAGAAAAGCTGGTATTACAGGCTCATCCGGCATCGCTAGTAATTCGTACCAGCGCATTTTTCGGGCCTTGGGATGAATACAACTTTGTCACGATCGCCCTACGGCAATTAGCTGCTGGAAATACTTTTGTCGCAGCCGAAGATGCGATCGTCTCGCCTACTTATGTACCCGATCTTGTCCATACCAGCCTTGATTTATTGATTGATGGCGAGAACGGTTTGTGGCATTTGGCTAACAAAAGTGCTGTAGCTTGGTCTGACTTAGCCCGATTGGCAGCTAAAAAAGCAGGTGTGAGTGTCAGCAGTCTAATTGCTCGTCCGACACAAGAACTTGGTTGGATTGCTCCCCGCCCAGCTTACAGCGTTCTTGGTAGCAATCGAGGTGAATTAATGCCACACCTTGATAATGCAATTTCTCGCTACTTGGAAGAAAGAAATTAGTAATCTTGCAATCTAATTTTAAGGGGAGGCAGGGGAGCAGAGGGGCAGAG
>JADEXV010000366.1 GCA_015206945.1 Nostocales cyanobacterium LEGE 12452
GGGTTGGGGTTGGAGTTGGCAAGCGATCGCGAATCTGCTTTAACTCGTAATTTTGGCTAGTCAGAGCAAGCGCTGTTTTATCCTTGCCCGTCTCATTTTCCGGCTCTGCTAAGGGCGTTTGCTCTTCTGTGGGCGGTTGCACAATGCCCTTGGAAAACTTCAGCACATTCATTGAATTGCCTAGCATTGCCCCGATGATCGTCACGAAGAGAAGGCAAATTAGGGCAACAACGCCCATTTTTAAGAGTGGAGATTGCGAGACTGTTCGAGAAGTAACAATTTCTTCTGGGGCGGGGTTCTCGGAGGGTTGAATTGAATCATTAGCGTGAGAAGTTTTAGCGCCGTTCATGGCGGCAAAATCTTGCGACTCTATTTCAATAATTGTCTCTGGCAAAGCTGACTGGGTGTTCTGGCTCATAAATCTAAATCCTGGATTTTATAAATCTCCAACCCCGCTTTACGAACCCTCGATGCGGTTTCTTGAATATCGGAAGCAAATCTAGGCAGGGCAGCCGTATCAATCGCCCTGACAAATACAGTTTTGTTAAAAGCGATGGGCTTACCAACTAAATTGCTGCCTTGGAAAACAACAAGCTCTGCAACCATATCTACTTTCCATTGCCCATCCTTAATAGGAGTCGGCTGACTGATGAGGCTGACTTTTAGAATTGATTGCGTAGACCCATTAAAGACATCGGGCGGCGTGAGATTACCTATCTCCTCAAGAAATGAGGCGCGAAAATCTTCTGACAACGCAAAGCCTGAAGCCCATGTGCTAGTAGTAATCTTGGCTTTTGATGTCGATATCCCAGCGTCTAATTTTAATTGTTTGCTGGGGTCTATCTTGTAATCATCGGTTGGCTTTGGTAGAGCATTCCAACTTAAAAGTCCGGTCATTGTCTGCCCGACAAAATGCGTAATAGCTTGGGGCGTTCGCTCAAGGCTCCCTATAGGAATAACTCTGATAGATTCGCCGTCAGACAATTCTACCAAGGTCGAAGCTTTCGTCTTAGAAATTGTTGCTATCCGAGCAAAATTCACACTTTCTATTAATAACAACATTATCAATAAAGCAGCATTTCCTATCAAAAATATTGGGGTAAAATTTAACTCTTTTCTCTCTAGTAATTTCATCTCCGTAACCCCACAGAGAATTTGACCCCATTAGTGAAAGCTGAGAATATAGCGGCAGCGCACATACTTGTTGTTATAGTCGAGCAACCACAACGTATATAGCTGCTGAATATTAGGGACAAAGCTTTCGTTTTTATCGATAATTTCTCTAGGAATGCCCAGCAACTCAGAGAAGCTATTAGCCGCGCCTGGGACAATACGTCCAATCAACCGCAATGGCATATTTTGTAATATTTGTTCTCCCGCCGACGATTTGGCGATAGAGATAACGTCCTGCGCTGCCAGAAACACCCGGCAGCCTTGCTTTCGAGCCGTAGCGCATTTACGACCCGCAAGCCGCGACAATGCGGAAAATCCCAGCAATACGCTAGCCTCATCCATAAAGAACACGCTGTTGGGCGAGGAGAGGGATTGACGGGACGCGGCGATATATGCACTCATCCCGAACACTTCTGCATCCTTTCCTGATTGCAGATTAGTCAGCGCAAAGGTAATCAACTGGCTATCTGCCTGGAAGGTTGAAGGCTTGCAGATAGCGCTACCAATGCTACTAGCCTGCCAGTACTGTAACCGCAAGCGGATGTAATTTAACGCTTTTTCTACGTTGTCGTCCTGATAGCCTAAATAAATATACGCAAGCGAGAAGAATTTCTCCATATCTGCTAATGTCGGGGTATTCGCCCACTCTGGGGTGTTTATCCCTTCTTTTCGCGCTAATTCAAATCGCTCTTGGATTTCGGCATCTTCGTAAAAGGCTTTTGTACCCAAAGGGATTACAGATTCTATAGTTTGTGAGAGCAAGCCATCAAACTTTTGCGTTCCTAAAACTAATTGAAGTACGATTAAATTAATATCATTTCGATGGGCTTTTGTCCTTTCCTCCCACTGCGACTCAGGAATCTTTGATAGGTCTAGCGGTTGTACAAGATTGTTTGATTCCTTTGAGATATCAAAGTAAAATCCATTAAAGTAGGGCGTGAAGTCTCCAAAGGTTCCTGAACCATCATCATTTGGCAAGTCAATCATTAATACTGACATTCCCAACGCCAAGCATTGATAAATAATAGAGGCGATAATTACCGATTTCCCACTCCCAGTAGTGCCGATTACCATCATGTTTTTCGGCTTTGATAAGTCAATGTGAACCGAGGATTGACCCTCGTCAGCAACTAATTCAAAACCTTGTTTATCGCCATGCGCTGTTTGAACGACTGGCGTTAAACCAATTACTTCACTGGCAAAGAAAGTGGCGCGTCTGTTGAAAGGAAAAGTCAGTTGTGGTCGCTGTCTCAACAGCAAAGTGTCAAGCCAGATTGACCATGTATATTGCATTTCTCTAATCAACTCGGCAGGCTGATTGATATACCCTGAAATCAGTCTGCAAGCGTCGTCGATTTCGTCTGGAGAGTTGCGATAAACAAGGATTATGACAGCTACATTTTCCGGGACATCACCCGTGTAAAGCTGCTTCTGAGCATCAACTGACCGCTCCGTATTAATTTGCGCTCCTACGTCAATAGTTTTTTTGCTGGCGCTAACCTCGGCATTTATTGACCGCCTTGTAATCAATTGTTGGGTAAGCCTAATCATTTTTTGATCGGCTGGGCTAATCTCTGTTATTATCTCGACATCATAAATAACCTCGCGTGAGAATACATCCCATAAAAAACGTATTTGCTGATAGGTTGAAGCAAACACTTCTGGTTTTTGGGCAAGCGTCATTACGCCGATATACTTCTTTTTGTCAGTACTCTGGTAGGGTAAACATACCCAGCGCCTGTCCGCGTAGGGTATGCCGTTATTCAGAAGTACCGATGTAGCGTGTAATTGGTCGTTATACCACGATGGGTTGGGCGCGGCTTCGTTAATCTCTTCCCTTAATTCACCAGTATCATAAACCAAGGTATGGGGCACTTTTACAGCCTTCGCACCCATTCTAGAGATTAGGTCGCTCCACAATTGCTTGTCTGATTTGGGCGAGGGAAACAAGCCTATTTCAGATAGTATTTGTTGATGGCGCAAAGAGACAATTATCGCTTTTTCAAGAACTTGAATTAAGTTTTGAAGAGTGAGTTCGGTCGCTCCTGTTGGGGTGAATTTGCGCTGTAAAAAGTTTGCCAGCTTAACTATCGCTCTATCTACCGCGTCACCACCTTCGGTTCCTCCTGGGCGGACAGTGAAAGTCGTGTAAATACTGAGCTTGATATCCTTGCGCTGATGGTTCCGCGTCAGTTCTTGCATCCGCGCAACCTGCCCCCAATCCAAAAATTCTATCTCTTGAGATATAGGGCTATCTAGTCTCTGGCGATAGCTTTCAATCACTTTGTCTTCGTCGCAAAATGAAGACCAACGAAAGGTGAATTTCTCACCCTCGGAGAACTCTTTACAGCCGTTCTCAAAAGCCTTGGCCATCGCCTCTAGTCTCTCTGATGAATTAAACAGTGGGTGAAAGCCAGTGCATTCATATCCGAATACTAATTGCAGGGTGTTGTTAGTGTCGCTTACTTGTTTTTTGCTCAACAAGTAAGCCCCAATTTGATAGTTACCCTTTTTCAATTTCACTAAAGTTGCTAGGTCTAGAAAGTCTTCAAAGGGTACTATTTTTTGATTACGAATGCTGCTTCTTACCATAGTTTAGGCATCCCCTTTGAACCCGCCCTTTTTTTGTTTTGGGGCGAAGAATATCTGACATAGCCGCGTGTGAAAGTTGGAACGCTTGGGAACACTCTTGACCAGAACAAGTAAGGACGCTTGCCAGATAAAACTATCACCGTGGCACTCAACCAAACCCCAACCAGCAGTCCCCAAACTATTCCCACCCCAAACATAATCGCTATGATGAAGCCCACGCCAAACATAAATAAGGCGATTGCAAACTGAAAGCCAGTAAAAATGCCTATTGTTGCATTTTGACCAAGTGACTGATTCACCCGTTTGATGGGCGATTTATTGTACTCGCTCATCACTAACAAGCGGCT
Organism: Nostocales cyanobacterium LEGE 12452; assembly: GCA_015206945.1. GTDB lineage: Bacteria > Cyanobacteriota > Cyanobacteriia > Cyanobacteriales > Nostocaceae > Nostoc. The sequence goes on from JADEXV010000366.1 coordinate 4,113, forward strand.
GTAACGCCGTTAAATAAGATACTTTGAGCAATCCAAAGCACCAGGATTATGAAAAACACGCCTACGGGCTGTTGAACCATCTGCGTTACTTCCTGTCCTTCACCAATGCCGTTGGCAACCTTAAGCCCAGAAGCCACAAAGTATACAAACAAAAGCACTGTGATGGTTGCATTAATAACTGCGGGAAGTGCTTTAATCGCCGTAGTTGCCGCCGCCGCACCACCGCCACCAATACCACCAGCGCCGCCGAACATACAAGTCATTGCTGTCTGAGCCGAATCGAACAAGCCCCACCCATAAGAGGGCATCGACTGCATGACAATGATTGTGGCCGTACCTGCCGCGTAAATTTGATGCTGATACTTGCGCCCAATCGCCGCAAGCACCTTAGCTAGAACTTGAGTTTGTGTTCTTCGCACAGAATTATTAGATGTCAAGGCAATTACTCCTTTTTTCATTGTTCTAGGAAAAATCTAAAAATCACCAAGCCCCGTTGGGGTACGGTGTGGGGTGTGGGAAGAAATAGCCCCAACAACCTTTTGTGTTTAACAAACTTTGGGGGTTTAAGTCCCCCTGCCTAATGACGGCAGCGCGTTTTGATGCCTCAGCTAAATCCACGTCACAAAACGTAATTGCGAATTGCGAATTGCGAATTGGTTTAAGTCCTGCATTTTAAGGCAATTGCATTGGTCGTGGTTTCAGAGCTACGTCCAATGCCGTCCTCACTACACCCCACACCCTACCCCCTTTTTCTTGACCTTATTACCGAAGTTGGAAGTAACAAAAAATCTACTTCCAACTTCCCACTTCTGACTTGTTTAATGCTCGTTGTTGAAATTCAATTTCTATGTCAGCTAAAGTATGTTCCCTAGCTAGTGAGCGAATTTCCTGAAGTACTGTAATGTGACACTCGTATAGCTTTGCATAGCCATCTAGACCACCTGTTTTTTTGTTGGTGAATTTCTGGAACTCTGGCAAGTACTTCCGAGCTATGTTCAAATATGCTTGTAGTTGTCTTGCAGAAACCTTTGGCTTTAACATCGCCGCAACTTCTGGTCTTGTTAGTTCTTCATTTTGCCAGGTAAACCTCCCTATCCCCATGACTCTGAGAACTTCTTGGAACTTCTAACTACATATAAAAATACCCGCCTTTTTTGTGGCGGGGAAGGGGACATTTTACCCAGTTAGGAAATATTTATAGGTAAAAAGCAACTATTTTTTTACCTTCGCGTTCCCATTTCTCATTCAAAAGCCAGCAAGTTATATGAACAACCTTCATTGGATTTCGATGCTTTTTTCCACACCTGAACCAGCTTCGGACGGTATCGTAACTTTCGTATCCTAATACGAATGCCATCTCTTGATAAGTTAATTTCCACTTCTTCTTAAACTCTATTGGGTGCATAGT
>JADEXV010000367.1 GCA_015206945.1 Nostocales cyanobacterium LEGE 12452
TATATTTCTATCTTTCCCAATATCTCCACATACTTCCTCTTCCTTGCGTTTAAATTAGCCTATAAAGAAAGCAAATTTTTTGAAAAAATATAATATTTTTAGATAATTAAAGAGCAATCGCCCAAGAGATAGTGCCAAAGTCAATCACTATATCATTTGCAGACTTATCTTCTCTTACCTAAAAATAAAAATCAAGGAAAGTTAAGACATTTAAGTAAATTCTTGAGTAAGACAGTCAATGCAAAAGTAAGTTATGTTTTAAACTAAAAAATGAGAAAGATTATGAACCTCATATTTTGCACCTGCAAACATAGATGCAAAAACCATGACTTTATAGTTTAACACCGGGAACTAGTCTAAGTTTCGGTAGCAAACTTGGTTGATAAATTAAAATCATGACGCAACCATTCTAAATCAAGAAAATATGATTATTATCTGGTAATAAAAAGCCTGAGCTTACTCAAATCTATAACTAGTATTGAAATTTATTTTTTGACGTTTTGCTTTAATAACTAGTACGGTTTTTAATTCATTAAATGATTTTAAAATTCAATCTCTCGACCACAGGCTTATCACTACCACTAGACAAACTAAGCTGTTGTGGTGGTGGAGTCAAGTCGGCTGTGTCGGTTTCCGTCCCGTCGAACTGGTGTTAGCGAGTCTGCGTACCTCTGCAAAGAAGCAAGTTACGCGCAGTGTCTGTCTGCGACACGCTGCGCGAACGTAGAGAGCGTCAACCGTAAAGCCCTTCGTGCATGGCTTCGCTTAACGCGCAGCGTCTTTGCTAGGAGAGGCGTAAAGAACGATTTCTTTCTTCACTGGCTTTGCTTGTGGTGATTGCTCAATAGCCGTCGCACGCTGCCTCTATTGCTTTTAGCAAATCATTGCTTTGTATCATTCAGCACAACAGGAAGAAATCTTTGAGATAAACTACAGTTTATTTTTAGTCTTGATTAGAATTGCTAATTTACAAAACTTTGAGCCTTACTGAATCAGAGTGAATTATTATTCATGAAATATTTTAAATATCTATCTGCTTAACTTTCTTAACTTTCTTAACTGTTTTCTTAAATGCCTTAACTGGTATTGCGTTTTATTTGAAAAGCTGGGATTATTTATTTGATATATATATTAAGTACTTATCAATAAATTATAATTTGACTTACAAACTAGTAATAATTTTAGTTAATAGTAATATCGAAGTTGGGAATTAAAGCTAATGCAGTTAGATAATCATAGTCAAGTTTTAGGAAATTTAAATAATAGAAACTTTATCTACAGAGAAATAGAAGTTGCTATTCGGTCGAGTTTAACTGTAGATGATTGTGTAGTTATAAAGAGAGAAACAGAAAAGCTAAAACAAGAATTAGTTGCCTACATAGTTCCATCAAGCTTATTTCTACCAGAACAATTGTTGTCTCACCTGCAAACAATTCTGCCTAGTAAATTGATACCCACAGCACTGGTACCAGTCTCCACCATACCCCTAACAAATACAGGGCAGGTAGATGAAGCTGCTCTAGCCAGTTTAGAAATTCTTGACTCTGACTTAATTGATCGCATAGAGGGGCAATTAAAGTCATTGTCAGAAATTGAGCGTGTTGCGGTGGTTGTTGAACCCTTGATTACAAGTATTCCTCCTGTCCACTTACAAGATTTGCTAGGCAACACTCAAGCGATCGCCTCTGAAGATAGCCAGCAAAAGGTACAAGCAACTATACTTAGTCAGAAGATAGAAAACAAGAAGCTGTCCTCGTCAAAAAAGCTAGCTATTAGTCACGGTGAACCACTGCAATACCCCGAAGACGCTCCTAAAACTTTAAAAGAACTACTACAACGAACTGCTCAACATTCAACTCAAGGTATCATCTACATTCAGTCTGATGGTAGTGAGAAAGTTCAATCTTATGGAGAATTGTGGCAAGATGCTCAACGGATTTTAGCTGGATTCAGAAAGCTAGGACTCAAGCCCCAAGATAAAGTAATTTTTCAACTAGAAGACAATCAAGATTTCATCTGTGGTTTTTGGGCTTGTATGCTAGGTGGCTTTGTTCCAGTGCCAATATCCATCGCCCCAACCTACGAACTAGCTAATAGTATCGCCAGCAAACTCCAAAATACTTGGCAGATACTCGGTAAACCTCTTGTACTGACAAACGCTTCTTTAGCTCAGAAAATTGATGATTTATCAAAGTTTTGGAATTTAGAAAACTTTCAATTTGCAGTTATTGATGAGTTGCGTGAGTGTGAACCGGATTTAAACCTGCATCAAAGTCAGCCAAAAGATTTAGCAATTTTGTTTTTGACTTCTGGAAGCACTGGTATACCCAAGTGTGTGATGTTAAATCATCGCAATTTATTGAGTATGACGGGTGGCGAAGTTTTGTTAGGCAATTTTTCCAATCAGGAAAGCATTTTAAATTGGATGCCTCTGGATCATGTGGGTGCGCTAGTTTCTTTGAGCATTATGGCTGTTGACTTAGGTTGTCAGCAAATCCATATACCCACTAACTTGATTGTGCAAAATCCGTTGTTGTGGCTAGATTTGATTGATAAACATCAAGCTACGATTAGTTGGGCACCTAATTTTGCCTTTTCGCTAATTTGCGATGCCCTTGGCGACCTTTCCTACGGAACGCTGCGCGAACGGTATCGCGCGATTGAGATTAACCAAAAACATTGGGATTTATCTTCGATGCGTTTTATAGTCAACGCTGGAGAACCCATTGTTACTAAGATAGCTAGGAGTTTTTTAAGGCTGCTTCGCCGTTATGGTTTACCAACGAATGCGATTCATCCAGCCTTTGGCATGAGCGAAACTTCTTCTGGTATTACTTACTCTGATAGCTTTTCTCTAGAAACTTCATCAGATGACACTTCGTTTGTAGAACTAGGATCTCCAATTCCTGGCGCTTCACTGCGGATTGTTGATGAAAATGAACAAATAGTGACAGAAGGTACAATCGGGCGATTACAGGTGAAAGGTGCATCTGTTACTAGTGGTTACTATCAGAATCCACGGGCAAACCAAGAAGTTTTTACCCCCGATGGTTGGTTTAATACAGGAGATTTAGGATTTCTTAATCAAGGGCGTTTAACTATTACTGGACGGCAGAAAGATGTAATTATCATCAATGGAATCAACTACTACTGCCACGAAATCGAAGCCGCTGTTGAAGAAGTGGAAGCAGTAGAAGTCTCTTATACTGCTGCCTGTGTAGTGAAACAACCCGGAGTCAATACTGATAAACTGGCTATCTTTTTCAATACTCCCCTTTCTGATCATGGCAATTTGGTAACTCTTCTCAAGGAAATTCGCATCAAAGTTGTTAACAAAGTGGGAGTAAATCCAGATTATCTGATTCCAGTAGAGAAAGAAATTATTCCCAAAACTGCCATTGGCAAAATTCAGCGATCGCAACTTAGCCAGCGCTTCAATACAGGTGAGTTTAAAGCAATTATTAAACGGATTGATATATTACTGGGTAACGCCAACACCATTCCCGACTGGTTCTATCGTCAAGTATGGAAACCCAAATCTCCGATTACTGTTAATTCTTCTTTAACTCTTACTAATTCCACTCTAGTATTTCTAGATTCATTCGGTTTAGGGGCATATTTATGTCAAATATTGTCAGAGCATAACCTGCCATACATAACTATTTCACCCGGAGAAGATTTTCTTAAAATCAATAGCTCACACTATACAATAACTTCAGGAAAAGCCAAGGACTATCAACTCTTACTCGAATCCCTGGCAGCAGATAATATTATTATCGGACAGATTATTCACCTATTGACTTATGACAAGTATAGCGGCGAAATTAAAAGCCAGGATACCCTCGAACAAGCACAAGAACAAGGAATATATAGTTTATTATTTTTAGTTCAAGCATTAGCTAAAGTTCAGGATTTTGACTATTCGGTGCAATTGCTATTTATTTCCAGTCATATCCAGTCTATTTCCTCATCTGATCTAATAGCTTACGAAAAATCAACAGTATTAGGGTTGTTGAAAACCATTCCCCAAGAACTGCCAAATTTAAACTGTCGTCACATCGATTTGCCTTTCGCTCAAGTTGAAACAAATGGAACTTATATCTTACAAGAACTGCAAGTTTCCTCAAAAGAACCAGAGGTAGCCTACAGAAATGGGCAGCGTTTAATTCCTCGTTTAGAAAAAGTGGATTTGGCAAGTGAACCTAAATCGCCAATTCCCTTTAAGCAAGGAGGAACTTATTTAATCAGTGGAGGCCTTGGAGGTGTAGGTATCCAGATTGCCCAATATTTGCTGAAACATTACCAAGCTCGGCTACTACTAGTCGGCAGAACTCCAATACCCGACAAAAGTACTTGGAATGCCCATTTAGAGAGGGAAGATGCTATTGCACAACGCCTGAAAGCTTATCAGGAACTAGAACAGCTTGGAGGAGAGATAATTTACGAAGCTGTTGATATCTGTGATTTCCAGCAGTTACAGATAATAGTTGAAAAAGCTAAATCCCGATGGGGGAAGAATTTGGATGGCATAATCCATTTAGCCGGAACTTTCCACGAGCAGGTTGTACTTGAAGAGACTCAGAAGAACTTAGCAGCAGTGTTGCGTCCCAAAATGGTGGGTGCTTGGGCGTTGCATCAATTGGTTAAAGGCAATAAGGACAGCATTTTCATCAATTTTTCTTCAGCACATGGTTTTTTTGGCAGTACTGCTGTCGGGGCTTATGCTGCTGCTAATAGTTTTCTCGACAGCTTTTCTCATTACCAAAATTCCAACAGTGGGCTAGTGAGCTATTGTTTTGCTTGGAGTATGTGGGATGAGACAGGGATGAGCCAGGGATATCAGATTAAGAACCTGATTCGCGCCAAAGGTTTCTATGTGATGTCTTCTTCCCAAGGAATATCTTCAATGCTTGCAAGCTTACAACATCAGCAAGCACATCTATTGATAGGTTTAAATGGCAGTAACCAAAACATTCAACGTTGGCAGCCCGAAGCTTTTGGTTTGCAGAAGTTAGCTGCTTATTTTACCGCCAGTAGTAACGAGGTTGTTAAATTATCAGACTTGCCAGTGCAAGACCGCTTTGGAACTTCTTGTACCTGCAATTTAGTACAACTACCCCAAATGCCTTGTTTGGAAAACGGTGAAATTGATCGCAATCGCCTCATTAGGGGAATTAACATTCAAGAAATTAAAGAGCGGATAGAACCACGGAACGAGATAGAGTTCAAAATTGCTCAATGTTGGCAAGAAGTGATGAGAATGCCACTTTTAGGCATTCACGACAACTTTTTTGAGTTTGGGGGGAATTCCCTGCTAGCTACTCAAGTGGTGTCAATACGGTTCGGTTAAGCTTTAAGCCGTATTAAGTATAGAAAAAGTGAGTGTTTCTAATTTAGCTCCTTGCCTTCTATGTATTGGTTTTTTGGAGGGGAATTTTGCTCTTGTTTTTTTGACTACA
>JADEXV010000530.1 GCA_015206945.1 Nostocales cyanobacterium LEGE 12452
AAACTCTGTCTCCGTATTATCTCCTAGTCTTTTTCAGAAATCAAATATGATTCCTATATTTCTATTTTTATTTACTTAAAGTAAATTCACCTAAAATTTATATATTTTAGGTACTAATAAAGAATTAGTAAATATTAATTTTATTTTGCCCAGATAAAAATCTTAAATAATAGTTTACTAAAAGTTGCGGCGTGCGAGTAGCAATGTAATGTGGGACTCACAACTATTAAACTACTTAATGCTGAAATCATCCAATTTTAATTAATTGATAAATTTTCTAATTAAATAATTTTAGTAGCGTTATCTAAAATTACTACGAATGTATTTCTTACTAAAGGAGAAAAACGTATGAAACTTGGCTCCTTCGCTTTATTGTTCATACAAATAGCATTACTGAGTTTGGGGTTAAATGTGGCAAAAGCAGATGCTGAAGTTACTTTTCCTTTTGAGGCTACTTACAACACAGAAAGTGTTTTTGAACCGATTCAGGATAATGTATTTAAATCAACTGTAACGGGTAAAAGTACTGATGCGCCTTATGGTTTGACTAATTTTATAAGAATGAATTATATCGAAAGGAATGACAATACAGGAGCGGAATCAATAGTTAAAGATGCCACATACTTTGGTATAAAAGGATTACCAATTCTTACTGAAACATTTTTTGGTAGCGGTGACGATAAATTATTTGCAAGCACTACTGGTACTGCTATACGTAACATTGAAGATTTTACGGCATCGATTTCCGGCACTACAACTATTGTAGGTGGAAAAGGCAATTTTCAAGGTGCAACAGGAATTTTAACGCTTTCGGAGAACGTAATTTTCAATCTGAATGCAACAACGGAACCTAGAACCACAGGTACAGTTGTCTTAAGTGGTTCCTTTACGGTTCCTCAAAAAGTTTCGGAAGCGGGAAATACTACAACATTGGTTGGTATAGGAATAATTAGTGCTAGTTTATTGTTGCGTCAACGCCGGAAAATAATTTCTAAGTAATAAGCTGTACCTGTTCGCTTAAATCAATTAAAAATTACACTTATTCAAAAATTGCAAAATATGTTGAGATGTAATTTTTGACTGTTCAATTTGAGGAGCGTGACCACAATTTCTAAGTTTTATTAATTGAGAATTGGCAATGGATCGTTGAAAATTTTCTGCATCTTCAAGTGGGAGTATGTCATCAGCTTCTCCCCATAAAATCAGTGTTGGTTTTTCAACTTTGGCAATTCTATCTGCCAAGTTGCTATAACCTCCAGTTTTGACATAATCAATCATAGCATCATGCCAAAGTGGCATTT
>JADEXV010000368.1 GCA_015206945.1 Nostocales cyanobacterium LEGE 12452
ATGCTTTCCTGACCTCACGCGCATCTGGCCGACAGTCTATAAATTCTTGTAGTTCCCCAATTTTAGCTTGTAGATGCTGGTTTATCATTGTTCGCTGTTAGACAAAACTCTGTCTCCGTATTATCTCCTAGTCTTTTTCAGAAATCAAATATGATTCCTATAGTTCTCTTGATCAGAAGCTTCAAACAAGAAAGAGACGTGTTAAATCCACGTCTCTAAGTGATGAGAAAAATATTGAGTTCTAAGCTACATCCGCGACCAGTAAGCCGTTGACAGCAATAATCAAAAGCAGCGCTGAATCAGAAGTGTCACAGCAATGTCTTTTATCGCTATTACAGGGTTGCGCTATCCATTTGCCTTCAAGATTCTGGTAAAAAGTTCCCAGAAGTTGGGAACCGTTCCAAACTCGATACAGTTCTCCCAAATCATCTGGCACTGAGTCAATTTCAATTTCTGGCGCTACTGCGTCAGCTAAGTGGTCAACATATTCCTCAAACTCTTCTTGAGCCGAGGCTTGGTTGTCAAACTCATCTTGTACAATCATCTGAGTAACCTCATTGATGGGGTTTAACAAAAGGCGATCGCAATCTTTGGACGGAGGGCGATCGCCTTTTTGCTTTCATCAATATATTAGTTACTTTAGTAGCTAAAAATTAACAAATATCTAAAACTTTAATTAGTCACTTCAAGAGTGCTAAGGAAATCGCTTAAAGAAATATCCAATGCTGCACAAATAGCCTCTAATACTTTAATAGAAACACTTTCAGACTCACCATACTCTAGTTTTTTGATGTTCTGATGGGAGCATTCCCTTCCTGTGGCTGCAATTTCATCAGCTAGTTTCTGCCGCGATTTTTTACCGCGCAATCGCTTTAGAAGCTCACCCCTCTCGTTATTCCAAGCAACGAATACAACATCTGCAACATAAATATACATTTTCGTTTCTTTTTTACCCTTATCACTCATATAATAGCTACAGCAGTAAACAAACAGCATAGTTTTGGGCTACTACAGTTTACAAACTATGAGGAGATAAGACGAAAGTGATCGCCTAATGCACCAGAATTTATTTAAACTAAATGATGCTCGTTGTTTGGACGGGTTAGCTATGTTGACAAAACAAGACCAGGTGGCATCCTTAGTAAAAAAATGTCAGATTCGCTTCTTGAGGAATCGCAAATTACTTGTTATTGCAGGCGTGGGCTTAGATGTAAGCTAAAAAATGTGTAGCTTTGTGTAAAATATCTGTGCTATCGCTCTTATTCAATCTGCTTTTAGCCTAGTTATTAGATCATCAGGTTGTTGTGTCATTCGATTTCGGATAACTGAAGAAGTGAAATATAATAATTAACTAATGCCGCAGCATTACCATATTTTCATCAAGACCTTGGCAGAAAAATTCTAGCCTTTGATTTTTTTCTAAATCTCTAAGGTTGATGGAACTGACCATAAATGGAAATAATGCAGGTGTTTGGCTAATTACACCTAAAGCTTGGGAATTAGAATTACTTGCTATTAAAACTGCTTCTATTAGCCATGCTACCAGTCTCCTGTTATCGACTAATTGCACTGATGCTGGCTGATATATACCTTTTTCATTAGTATCTTGCAAGACTCCCCAATCCACAAAACAGCGCATTAGACGTTGAGTTGCGCGTGATACTGTTTCTCGTTCGCCTAATTGTTCTTTTATGCGTCTTTGCACAGAAGCTGCTGCAAATAAACCCTGTAATCTTATTAATCGACCAACATTTTCTGCAACAGTACCGAAAAATGGGTAAACAGCCATAGCCATACCCCAATGGATAACTATGTGTTGATTAGATGGGCTGATTCTTAAAAGTTCCAAAGCTTCATTTCGCAGAGGCTCTAGGTTTGTTGGTACTCCAACCCAGATTCTCAGCAGTATCGAAATGGTTTTTCTGCGACCACTAGATTTACTTTTACTGCCAACTGAAACCCTATCTTGTAAAAATTCATTAAGTGCTATTTGAATTTCTGAGCGTGTAGAACCAGCTAAAAGAAGGTTGGCTGTAAGTTCCAACCAATTTAATTGAATACGCTGACTAAAACCAACTTCTACCCGCCTGCTCATTTGGATTAAACTGAAACGCTAATAAATGGTACTACTAACTCTTCAACAGAAATACCACCATGAGCAACAATTTGTTTCCCTTCTTGAATAAAAGCTTGCCGACCCGGTGCTAGAAGCGGTAAATATTTTTCTGGTAATCCTAAAGGTTGCCACTCAATTGCATTGGGGAATTCACTTTTAACTTTTGCTCTCAAAATAGAATCTGAGTATATTCTTACTCTTTCTCCACGTAAATCAGCGATCGCACCTTCTCTGGGCTGTCCGATACCAGTTGCCTCAATGTTACCGTGGTCAGATGTCAGAAAAATTTTAAATTTTTGCGCTAATAGAAGGTCTAACAAATTCGCCATGTAACCCAGTTCTGCCCATTGGCGTACTTGGTTATGCATCCCCGCAGTACCAAGTTGCATCCCATGCATGATTTTATCGACTTTATCCACCACCAAACCTACTACCCGTAATCTGGGGGATAGTTTCTGTTCTACCAACGAAACACTATCTGCTTCGCCCAGACCTTTAGCATAGGCAACTTCAGCCAGATTTAAGCCTTGATCAATCCAAAATTGTTTCCAGAGAGATTCTTCCTTAGCTGTGGTTTCTAGGCTATTGGGAAAAAGAATTGGAGGTTTCCCTGCAAATATTGCTTGCCTAGAAACAGAAGTGATTGTAGGTAGCCATGCAAATACTGTTTCATCGCGGAAATTTAACTGAGGACGTTGTGCAAGCAGCACATCTTTCAGGACTAACCACTGGTCTAAAGCTAGACCATCTAATACTACTAATGCTACTTTATTGGTTTTTGATGCTTCCAAATACCGTGCTAGAAAACGCGGAATTTGGTGTAACATTACAGGCGGAATTGGTGGCTGATTGTAAAGTGTGCCATAGCGCGAATTTATCCAGCTAAAAAAGGCATTGTCTACCTTTTCTTGCAGGGTAAGAAAGTGTTCACGAAAATCTGATATCTTCTCTTGATGCCACAAAACTATCAATTTTGCCCAAGCTTCACCAAACTTCAGCCACTCTTGGTGCTTGGCATCATTGGGAGGAATCGATACATCTAGAGATTCTAAGAAACCTTGTAAGCGTCTGTGTTGGTAAGCTTTTGGGTCAAAACTCAAACCTACTTTTATCCAAGAATTTGACTCCAAGCTTGTGGTTGTTATTTTGAGTTTGTCAGCGTCTATAGGCTGGAGATAACCTTCTAAGAAAAGATGGTTGATGTAGATGCGAATATCTTGATTGTCGAAAGGCAATTTAGTTACAGTGGCGTAAGTACCAGTTGCTTCAGAAACTTGGCTTGACTTTACTAAGTGCTGACGAACAAATTCTGGCCAAGCTTGCTGCAAAAAGGCAAAGAAAGCTTGGCGATCGCAAATGATCGTTTCTAGGGGTAAGGTGGAAAATAATTGGCGATCGCGCAGAGTTTGAATGAAGCGATCGCATAAAATCTTTGGTAATCTTTGTCCCCGATAGTGACAGCGTAAAAGAATTACCAGTAAATCAGATATTTGCTGGATTAAGTTGGAATCAATATTGCGATCGCGCAACAGTTGACCCAATACAAGTATTGGTCGCTGCAATTCAGGAATATCAGATAATTTTAGTTTTTGCCACCAGTTAGTTTTCGATTCTTCGTCTTTTTCTGTGGTCTTATTTTGCTCTTGGCTTTGAATGAAAGTAAACAGAACTCTATCACTAACTGCAAAAAACGGACTACGCAGCACTGCCACTAAAGCTAAATCGTCACTGGGATCAGCCAAAAAACGCAACAATGCCCAACCATCTTTAGCTTCTCTTGTGGCCAGTAAATTACCACCGCCAGCCAAAGCGACAGGAATTCCCACACTTTCCAAAGCTTCGCCGTAAACTTCCAACGGTTCCCATGTGCGAGACAATATTGCAATATCTCCAGGCAGCATTGGACGCAGCATCTGAGTTTTTTTATCGTAAACCGGAGTTTGGTCATTTAGCATTTGTTTGAGTAGTTCCGCTATATGACAAGCTTCTACTCTTAAACGCTGAGGTTTATTGATGTCTGACTCGGCTTGTACTGTATAAACTTGTACTGGTGGGTAAGAATTAGGGCAGTCTGCGCGATGAGCGTCTAAATTTTGGTGTATATTCCCTAACAATGGGGCAAATATATTGTTGATATTATCCACCAGTAGTTTGTGAGTGCGAAAGCTAGTGGTTAAAATCTCTTCATTTCCACCACAACTGGTAATGCGATCGTGCCAACTATGAAATACTTCAACATCAGCACGGCGAAATCCATAAATTGATTGTTTAGCATCCCCGACTATAGTCAGTAAAGTATTTTGCGTAAGTAATTGTAGTATCTCCGACTGAACAGGGTTAGTATCCTGAAATTCATCGACTAAAAAAGCCTGCCACCGTTGAGCATAATAAAACTGTACTTGCTCATCTTGTAAAGCTCGCAGTGCGCCAACTTCCAAATCTGCAAAGTCCAAAACACGAGAACGGTGTTTCTCTTGATTAATATGTTTTTGTACTAAACTAAACGCTTCTTGCAGTGCTGGTAGCATAGTCTTTAACTGCTCATCAGCCACACCAAACTCTAGAGTTACTAAACCATCTTTAAGAGCTTTTTGGACTAATTCTCGCAGTTCATTGATAGTTTCTTTAACAATTTCTAAGGCTCCCTCCGGCCATTTCTTTTTACTGCCAAAATTAAGTTTTAGTCCAACTATCACTAATAGCGATTCTATAATATTTTCTTCCGACTCTACAGCATTCATTGCTTGCAAAGCTGGTTGACGGGTTTCTACTTCCAAACGATCACTTGCTTGTCCGACATAAGTTTGTAAAGTGATGCGTGCTTGTTTCCAAGTTGGATGCTGCAACAACTCACGAAGAGCTTTTTCTTGTAACTCCTCTGCCAACTGCTGCCATTTTTCAGTACCCTGTGCTAGAGCTTTCTCAGCAGCAATTGGGTCTTTCAGCAATGTCTGCAAAGTTTGGGACATCAAAGAATAAGGAATTTTTTCGTAAAGCTCTACAGGTAAAGAATCCAATGCTTCATCTAACCACTGGCTAACCCAAAGAATTCCCTCCAGTTTATCTAAAACTGTAAAATCAGGTGGCACATCCGCAGCTTGGGGATGTTCCCGACAGATTCGCATTGCTAAAGCGTGGATAGTACTAATTTGAGCCGCCTCAAGTTCTGCCAATAAGTCAGAACGTTCTGGTAATTCCTGACTAACCCAATACCATTGCCAATTTACGAGGGTTCAACGCCTGTAGAAACGGGATGAATGCGACCTAAAGCAGTAAGCTTGGCAAAAATCTGGGTTAATAAAATAGGCTCCGGGATTTCGGGAAGCATTTTTAA
>JADEXV010000369.1 GCA_015206945.1 Nostocales cyanobacterium LEGE 12452
GGGGAGCAGGGGGGAAATTACAGCGAGTCTTTCTCCTCTGCCCCCCATCCCCTCGGTCACTGAGCGTAGCCGAAGTGCTGCCCCTCTGCCTCTTTCCCATGCCCAATCTTCAATTCCAATATCTCGGTCAATCATCGAGCGAATGATTCAGGGGAACGATCGCCAACTGACGATGATTAACTCATTGCTAGAAATTAATTCTTGTGAAAAACAGGGTCTTGAGATTAAACTTGAACCTGTGCAATTTAGTACCCTACTGGGAGGCGCATTCGCCGAGTTGGAACCCATACTGACACAAAATCAAGAGGCTCTGAAGAACTTAGTTCCCGCAGACTTACCGTTAGTAATGGCAGATGGGACTCGATTGCAGAAAGTTTTGGCAAATTTAATCGCACATAGCTTGCACAATAATCCGCCAGGATTAAATTTTACCCTGAGCGCCACCGTTGAGGGGAAAATGATTCGCACTCAGATTCAAGATGACGGTGTGGGAATGAGTAAAGTAGAGTGCGATCGCCTCTTCGATCTCCATGTCCGCGATCCTCAAGACTGTTGCTCTACAAGCATTGGCTTAAAAATGTATCTTTGTCGAAAAGTTATTAAGGCGCATGGCGGCGAAATCGGTGTTATGAGTAACCGCAAGCGTGGGTTAACTTTCTGGTTTACATTACCTTTGGCAACTTCATCCGCAACAAATCGCCCATAAATCACCAAAAAATGAGAGGGTGTTATTTATGGCAATGTTGAGTAAAGGAAACACCCTCAAGGTATGGGCAAAGTTGCTCGGATGCTAATGGCTACTCCATTGACAACAGTGCAAAGCTGGTGGAGAAAAACCTTTTCTGCACCAACAACAGATGAAATCATTACTCTTTACAGAGCTTGGCGTAACCGTTTTTTGTGGCAGAGATTACGTTTGTGGTTATGGCTGGCACTGATCTGTCTGCTGTCTTTTACTTTGCGAGACATTTACGGCCTGTTTTTTCCTTTTGCAGAGTTGCAGCAACTGCCAGAAGTACTTAGAACTCAGCGCCTGGTAATTAATGTTGCAATGCTTGCAACATTAATTATTTGCTTTGCCTTACATAAAACTAAATTAGGTCGTCATCGTCCAGATTTATTATTTTTGGGATCTTCTTGGGCAATTAGTTTAGCGTCGCAGTTGTTTGCAACCATCAGAGGTTTCGCACTACCCGATACCATCGGCTGGTCGCTATTGTTCTTGAGCCAAGCTGTGTTGATGCCTGTTTGCTGGATTCTTCACTTGCTGACTCAAGTGAGTGTGCTAATTTACTATTTTGGTGTGAATACAGTACTTGAGCTAAAAACACCAATCCCCGACCACCCAGAAATATATAATGTAACGTTCATTTTATATATCTTCTGGTTTTGTACTATATGTGACATCGGTGTTTATCTATACGATCGCCTGCAACGTTCTGAATTTTTCGCCCGCCAAGAACTAGAATCTGCCTACCAAAAACTCAAGGTTGCCGAAGCTAAATATCGCAGCATTTTTGAAAACGCCGTTGAAGGAATTTTTCAAAGCAGTCCTGATGGACATTACATTACGGCAAATCCTGCTTTAGCGAGGATTTATGGCTACTCCTTAGTAGACGAGGTGACAGCAAATTTCACTGATATTGAACAATTGTACGTTGACCCGAACCGCCGAGCAGAATTTGTGCGCCTGATGGAAAAGTATGGCAGCGTTTCCGATTTCGAGTCCCAAATTTATCGCCAAGACGGGAGTATTGTCTGGATTTCCGAAAAAGCCTACACAGTCCGTGACGAACAAGGAAAACTGCTTTACTACGAAGGTTTGATTGAAGACATTACCCAGCGCAAGCAAACTGAAGAAGAACTACGAGTATTTTTCCATGCAGTTTCCCACGACTTACGCAACCCAGTACTAGGTACTTTAATGGTACTGAAGAATTTGCTGGCACGTTCAGAGGAAAATATTACGATTTCCCGCTCAATTTTAGAGCGGATGATTCAAAGTAGCGATCGCCAACTGAACTTAATTAATTCGTTGATGGAAACTCATATCAGCGAAGTACAAGGTGTAGTTTTACAACATCAACCCGTACAATTACTGGCAGTTGTCCAAGCTGCGATCGCAGATTTAGAGCCATTATTAGCACAAAATCAAGCCAAGCTCACAAATCTGGTGTCCGCAGATTTGCCATTAGTGAATGGAGATCCCACGCAACTATGGCGAGTTTTTTCTAACTTAATCGTCAATGCTCTAAAACATAATCCCCCAGAATTGCTTTTGACAATCAATGCTACCCATCAGGATGGCATGATTTATTGTACTGTTAGTGATAATGGCGTGGGAATTAGTCAACAACAAAGCGATCGGCTTTTTGACCTTTACTTTCGGGGTAGAAGTATCGGCAATTCTGTAAGTTTGGGATTAGGGTTGTATCTGTGTAAGCAAATTATCCATGCTCATGGCGGCGAAATCGGTGTTAATAGTGCATTAGATGCAGGTGCAACATTTTGGTTTACATTACCTATTAGTAGCCCATTCACACGATCAGGCTTCTAATTTATCATGTCTGCTCAATTGCCCATTATACTTCTATTTCTTGCAAAATGTTGGGTTTCGTTCCTCAACCCAACCTACACATTTTTATTTTTTGGGCTTAACTGAACCATATTGCAATACCCCTGATATTAGATTCAGATAATTGGAATCAATTATTTGTATCATCTAGCATTTATGTTTCCATAAATCTTCTCAAACTTGCTATTATTCAGGAAAAAATAAACGAATATAATGAAAAGCAAAAATTCAGGTTAAACTCTGTATGCTGACGTTTACCCAACTGAAACTACCTAATTGCGATGCCGCAGTTACTTTTACTCTGGCACTAACAGCAGAAGAACGCACCCGCAGTCGTCATCGTTTTGAAACGGAAGATGGTAAAGTTGTGTTTTTACATTTACCCAGAGGAACCGTCTTACATGATGGCGATATTCTGCAAGAAGAAACTTACCGCAGTTTAATCAGAATTACTGCCAAACCAGAATTAGTTATGACAGCCTTTGCCCAAACACCACTTTTATTATTACGAGCGGCATACCATCTAGGAAATCGCCATGTAACTGTAGAAATTACTCCGACTTATTTACGCTTGTCTTCAGATTCCGTTTTACGCACGATGTTAGAACAATTGGGGTTAGAAGTTAAAGAGGAAATTTTACCGTTTCAGCCAGAATTAGGAGCTTATGGACAACACCATCATGCTCACTAATAGCCATCTTTTGAGTATTTTGCAGTTGGCTAGCCCAGCTTTACCTGTGGGAGCATATAGCTATTCTGAAGGCTTGGAAATGTTGGTAGAAAATGGTACGATCGCTAACCACACACATCTCAAAGATTGGTTAAAAGCAGAGTTACTCTACGGGGCAATTCGGTTAGAGGCTGCGGTGATGGTACGATCGCAGCAATCTGCAAAAATGGGTGATGTAGAGTCGCTATGCCGTTGGAATCTCTGGTTATCCGCAGCTAGGGAAACAGAAGAATTACGCGCCTCTAGTTGGCAGATGGGGCGATCGCTGATCCAATTACTTGGTAAACTAGAACCGCAGATTATACCAATTGCCAATGCTGTGGGTAATCCTTGCAATTATGCGATCGCTTTTGGTATTGCAGTTGCCCATTGGCAAATCAGTATCAACGCCGCATTACTTGCATATCTGCACAGTTGGGCAAGTAATTTGATTACTGCGGGTGTGAAACTTATCCCCCTTGGACAAACAGCAGGACAGCAGTTATTACTAGATTTACAACCATTATTTAGCGTTGCGGCATTGGAAATTCTCGCGTTGGAGGATGATGAACTCGCCTGTTGTAGTTGGGGTTTGTCGCTGGCAAGTATGCAGCATGAAACGCAGTATACAAGGTTGTTTAGGAGTTAGTCCTTTGTCATTGATCATTGGTCAAAAACTAAGTCCCGATAACCATGTACCAAGCAACAGTGACGAAGAAAAAATGACAAATGACTAATGACAAAGGACAAATAAAAATGAATGCATTTCGAGTAGGGGTTGCTGGGCCAGTGGGTTCGGGGAAGACGGCTTTAGTTGATGCTTTGTGCAAGGGATTGCGTCAGCAGTATCAGATTGCGGTGGTGACGAATGATATTTATACTCAAGAGGATGCTCAGTTTTTAGTGCGTTCTCAGGCGTTGGCTAGCGATCGCATTTTGGGTGTAGAGACTGGTGGTTGTCCTCACACTGCTATACGCGAAGATGCTTCGATGAATTTGGCGGCAATTGAACAGTTAGAGGAACGTTTTCTCGATTTGGATTTGGTGTTTTTGGAAAGTGGCGGCGATAATTTGGCTGCTACTTTTAGCCCCGAATTGGTGGATTTAACGATTTACGTCATTGATGTTGCGGCTGGTGATAAAATTCCCCGCAAGGGTGGCCCCGGCATTACTAAATCTGATTTGTTGGTGATTAACAAAACTGATTTAGCACCTTATGTTGGTGCAGATTTAAGCGTGATGGAACGAGATGCTAAAAAAATGCGCGGTGATAAACCTTTTATTTTTACTAATTTAAAAACTCAGTCTGGACTTGCAGATGTAATTAACTTTGTTTGCACAAATATCTGTTGAAAAAGAAATCAGAAGCCAGAACTCAGAAGCCAGAATCAAGACAACTAAATTTGCATATTTAGTGCGGATGCAAAAACGCCGTTTATTCAAACATTTGTAGACTCGCTACCGCTTTGCGCCACTTGTAAAGACTTCATACTGAATTCTGACTCCTGACTCCTGAATTCTGTTTCTATAAAGCCCGTAGATGCCGACTTCGCACCCGTTCAGCACTACCAGTAGGAATCGCTGCAATTAATTTTTGCGTGTATTCTTCTTTGGGTTCTTGGTAAATGCTTTCGGCTGTGCCTTCTTCAACAATTTGACCGCGATTCATGACTAAAATGCGATCGCTCATAAATTTCACTACACTTAAATCGTGAGAAATAAAAATATAGGTAAGCTGAAAGTCTGACTGTAACTCTTTAAGAAGATTCAATACCTGCGCCTGCACTGAAACATCCAGTGCTGAAACTGATTCATCACAGATGATAAACTTAGGATTCAATGCCAAAGAACGAGCTATGCAAATCCGCTGGCGTTGACCGCCAGAAAACTGATGAGGATAGCGGTTAATCGCATCTGCATTCAACCCCACCCGTTCTAAGAGTTCGACTACTCGCTGGCGTCGTTGTTGTTTTGTCTTCCCAACAGCGTGAATTAACAACGGTTCCATTACCGCGTCACCAACCTTCATCCGGGGATCGAGGGAACTAAAAGGATTTTGGAAAACTATTTGCATTTCTCGCCGCAGTTTTTGCAACGCTTCTCCTTTGAGG
>JADEXV010000531.1 GCA_015206945.1 Nostocales cyanobacterium LEGE 12452
ATATGTTCTTTAGCATTCAACTGGGCAGGTTGCCAATGAGACAAATCAGCAGCTACAACATCAGTAATAACTAAGTCAGATTCCTGGTACAGCCACGTAGACTGAAGATTAACTTGACAAAAAGAGCGCAGTTGCTCAATTGCTTGTGAGATAAATTTGGTCTGGGATTGAGAGACAGTCGGGGTCATATATTCGCTAAGATGGGGTGTTGGTCGTTTTTATTGTTTGGCGCGAGTCTCACAACTTAACAAGACTTGAACTAAAAAATTACTACTATGTCTTCTGGTTCCTCTGGTCGTTATCAAAGCAGACTATTTAACTTTGTCCACCAGCAATCTCGGCGGGTGACACAACAGTGGGAACATACCTTTCGGCATTTGCAAGTCGCCACTAAGTGGGGTGTCGAGGTACTACTTTACCCAGTGTATCTACTGTTTCAGTCATCTGAATCATCTGGGAAAACGCTACATACTAAAGAACCACAAACTAGATTAAAGTTACAACCAAATGATACCGATTTCCAGCCTGAAACTCTACCCAATGCTGATAGTCCCATTCAAAATGTACTAGAGGCAGTCAATTATCTGTCATCAGATGAACCCGCCTCGAATTTTACGAAAGTATCTGAATATTTTAATCCCTTGGCTTTATTGGGAGTTTTTAGGCTGAAATTAGTTGAAAAGAACTCTAATCTTAGAGAATCATCAAATATTACGGCTAATCAAGCTGTCAGTCTCAACCCTTCACAATTAGACAATGCCCTTCAACAGCGTCTTCCAATAGTGCGAGGAATTGCCACAAATTTGATGAATCGAAATTTAGTACTTGTTACTGCTGACAATGAAATTCTGGATATCTTAACACCCGAACAACAGGCAAAATTAGAAGACCGAATTATTAACGAAGTTGCTAATTACTGGCAGTCCTGGCGTTTGAT
Organism: Nostocales cyanobacterium LEGE 12452; assembly: GCA_015206945.1. Taxonomy (GTDB): domain Bacteria; phylum Cyanobacteriota; class Cyanobacteriia; order Cyanobacteriales; family Nostocaceae; genus Nostoc. Next base: position 938 of record JADEXV010000531.1, read on the forward strand.
TGTAGCTAAAAAAGAAACGCAACTACTACCACAAATTGACCAATTATTAGCAAAACTCACTGACGTAAATCCAGCTAAAATTCCAGTTTTAGCCGAGGGTATACCAAAAGATTTACTGAATCCAGATAAATTATTAGCATTTCTAGATATAGCCATTGCTAAGTTGGAATCGAATGCTTTACTCCCAGTGCAAGAACGTAGCCAGGAAATTGTCCAAGTTGCCCAAACTCAGTTAAACATATTTTTGTATGGCAAAGAGCAATTAGCTACTAAAGGAGAAATTGCCTCCACCGCTGATGGTTTAGAAACTCATTCACAGGATTTTCAGGCTTTGATTGAGGCGGCACTTAAT
>JADEXV010000370.1 GCA_015206945.1 Nostocales cyanobacterium LEGE 12452
AGTGGGGACTGGGGGGTGGGGAATCAATCTTCTACTGCTTACTCTCTAAAACCTACTCCCCAAATTCGGATTCATACAGAGGTGACAGACTTGAATCTAGTCAGAATTACGATCGCTGATAATGGTCTTGGTATTGAAGAGTCGTTGCGATCGCGTTTATTTGACCCATTTTTTACCACAAAACCTGTGGGCAAAGGTAGTGGACTAGGATTATCTATTAGCTATCAAATTATAGTCCAAAAACACCGAGGAAATATTAGCTGTAAATCATCTGTGGGCAAAGGAGCAGAGTTTGCGATCGAAATTCCCATAGAGCAGCAACCTCATATCTCATCGCAATTTTTAAAATCTTGAAATATTTTCTTTCCCAAGAAATCTAATTAATCTATATCTGCAAATGCCAATTTAAGAATTAACCCGAAAATTACGATTTTCCAAATGCAGCAAAGGAGGAGTGGAGAGTGGAAACTGGGTAATTTCCACAAGAAGCGCAGTCTCTACCACTATCTTCCCAATCCCTAATCCTATTAAGAAAATACTTTATGATATTTATATTCTTTGAAGTAGCAAACTTGGAAAATCTATTGTATAAACAAATAGTCCTAAGTAGTGAGATAGATAAATTAAGAGTCAACATTAAATATTCTTAACGAAAACTTTAATAAGTATCCGGAAAATAGTCACAACAGAAAATATTCAGGAGTTATGTTAGCGGTAGCGGGACGTTTAGCCTGTATAGAGAAAAAAGTAATGAGTAAGAGTTAGTACTTATGAATTTTTCTACTCTCAGCTGAGGCACTTACTACTCGGAACTAATTTGATGCTGAGTGCGATAATTGCTTTTTGTACTCAGTACTGTTTAAGGAAATCCCTTGAAATCAAATACTCCTACAGTTAATCTATTATTTCTAAGAATTGGCTTGCTACCACTGAAATTTAATTTAGCGCAAAATATATGGGACAAGGTTTTTTGCAAATTGGCTTAACGCTGTGTATTGTCATAGCAATCACTCCATTATTCGGAAAATACATAGCACGTGTCTTTTTGGGAGAAAGAACACTGCTTGATTTTTTAATGAACCCCATAGAGCGAAGTATGTTCGTACTTGCGGGTGTTCGGAGAAAAGATGACATGACGGGTTGGGAATATATCCGGGCTGTACTCTGTTGCAACACGTTCATGGCAATTTCAGTGTATTTTCTGATCTATTTTCAGAGACTCTTACCCTGGAATCCAAACGGTTTCGGTGCGCCCACCTGGGATGTATTGCTGCATACAACAATCTCCTTTGTAACCAATACTGACCAACAGCACTATGTAGGTGAGACAACCTTAAGCTATTTTAGCCAGGTAGCGGCTTTAGGCTTTTTGATGTTCACCTCCGCAGCCACAGGTTTAGCTGTGGGAATTGCCTTTATTCGCGGGTTGACGGGTAGAAGACTGGGAAACTTTTACGTCGATCTCGTCCGTGGAATTACGCGAATATTGCTGCCGATTTCGATTATTGGGGCGATCGCTTTGCTGGTAACAGGTGTACCACAAACCTTAGCTGGAACTATGGATGTGCGAACCTTAGAAGGCGGGACGCAATATCTAGCTAGAGGCCCGGTGGCATCCTTTGAAATGATCAAACTTTTGGGCGAGAACGGCGGTGGCTTTTTTGGCGTAAACTCAGCACATCCCTTTGAAAATCCCAATGGCGCTTCTAACTTGATAGAAATGCTCGCCATGATTTCTATACCAGCAGCCTTGATTTACACCTACGGTATATTTGCCAATAATATCAAACAAGCTTGGCTACTTTTTTGGATGGTGTTTGTGATTTTTGTCGTTCTGGTCGGAGTGACAGCCGTGGGAGAACTGCAAGGTAATCCCTTAGTTAATACCGCCTTTGGATTAGAACAGCCCAATTTAGAGGGCAAAGAAGTTCGATTTGGTTGGGCACAAACAGCATTTTGGGCAGTAATGACTACTGCTACTATGTCTGGTGCTGTGAATGGAATGCATGATTCTTTGATGCCGCAGGGAATATTTTCGACTCTCTTCAACTTATTTATCCAGGTTATCTGGGGTGGTCAGGGAACTGGAACAGCTTACTTATTTATTTACTTAATTCTCACAGTCTTCCTAACTGGACTGATGGCAGGACGTACCCCAGAGTTTTTAGGACGCAAAATTGAAAAGCGGGAAATCGTTCTCGCTAGTGTAGTGCTGTTGATTCACCCAATACTAGTTTTGATCCCCAGTGCGATCGCTTTGGCTTATCCCATCTCCCTATCTGGAATTAGCAACGCTGGCTATCACGGTATTTCTCAAGTAGTTTATGAATATGCCTCAGCAGCAGCAAATAATGGTTCGGGCTTAGAGGGCTTGGGTGATAACACCCTATGGTGGAACTTGAGTACTTTAGTTAGCCTAATCGGAGGACGCTACATTCCGATGATTGCCATCCTGCTGCTAGCTGACGGGATGTCTCGCAAACAACCAGTAGAAGAAACCCCTGCTACCCTGAGAACTGATTCTTTAGTATTTACTGGGATCGTGGCTGGAGTGACGCTGGTTTTGGGAGTATTAACTTTCTTTCCCGTTCTGGCTTTAGGCCCCATAGCTGAGGGTTTGAAACTAGCATCTGGCAGTTAGAAAAGTTATGAGTTATAAGTTTGAAATTAAGAAGATATCAAAAAGTAATTCAGGAGGCAGGAGGAAGGAGTAACCCAGACTTAAAAGTGTGAGATTCAAGCAAGAAAGGTTATATAGCTGTAGTCAGACATCTTAGGACAGTGTTGATTGCTCAAAGCCTGGAAGCAACTAGGTTTATACTCAGCACTGGCTCAACGCTCCGCTAACAGCACTCAGCTATATCTTGCACTAGGCGTCTCGTACCAGTATCTTATTTTTAACTGGGTAATTACTCAGAACTAAAGTTTTCATTCATACTTATTTCCTCCTGGCTTCTGCCGTTATCTTATAAATTATCCGGTTTCGTAGGATGCGTTACTAACGCATCCTACAGTTTGGATATTTTTTTATTAGAAGTTCCTATAACTCCTAACTCTTAACTTCTGACTCCTAAACTTTATTTATGAATCAAGTGGCAACTAACTTCAAAGCTAGACGCCCAAGTTCTCGTTCTGGCGATCGCCGCCAAAAACGTAAAAAGACTAGGGCAAATAATAAGTGGCTGTACTTAAGAGCAATTAGAGATGCTTTTGTCAAGCTCAACCCTAAGTATGCAATCAAAAATCCAGTAATCTTTGTGGTTTGGGTAGGGACAATCATCATCCTATTGCTAACGATCGATCCCAACCTATTTGGCCCAGCCCTTCAAAAGAACCCACAAGGTTTCAACGCCTTGTTATCGGGGATTTTATTCTTTACAGTTTGGTTTGCCAATTTTGCCGAAGCAGTGGCAGAAGGGCGGGGTAAAGCCCAAGCCGATGCCTTGCGATTAACAAAGTTAGAGGCGATCGCTAAAAAACTTGCTGCCGATGGCACACTTAGTGAAGTTTCATCCACCAGCCTCAAACAGGGCGATACCATTTACGTCGTTGCTGGCGATATCATCCCCGCCGATGGTGAAGTAATCATGGGTGTTGCCTCAGTGGATGAATCGGCAATTACTGGGGAATCTGCACCAGTATTAAAAGAATCAGGCTCCGACGTTGCTAGTTCCGTCACTGGTGGAACGCGGATTATCTCAGATGAACTAATTATCCGTATAACTACTGACCCAGGCAAAGGTTTTATTGACCGAATGATTGCCTTAGTAGAAGGGGCAGAACGCAGCAAAACACCCAATGAAATTGCCCTCACAGTATTGTTGGCAGTTCTCAGCTTAGTGTTTTTGTTAGTCGTAGTCACCTTGCCTGCACTTGCTTACTATGTCAACAGTCCAGTCAGTGTCCCAATTTTAATTGCCCTATTAGTAGCGTTAATTCCTACCACCATTGGTGGCTTATTAAGTACCATCGGTATTGCTGGTATGGATCGAGTTGCCCAATTTAACGTTATTGCCACATCAGGACGAGCAATCGAAGCCTGTGGTGATATCAATACTTTACTTCTCGACAAAACAGGTACAATTACCCTCGGCAACCGTCTGGCAGAAGAGTTTATTCCCCTCAACGGTCATTCAATGTCGGAAATTGCTAATGTTGCCTGGGCGGCTAGTGTCTTTGACAATACACCAGAAGGTAAATCCATTGTCCGACTGGCAGAAAAGTTAGGCGCACGGTTTGATTTTGACTCCACTCAGGCAGAAGGAGTTAGTTTTTCCGCCAAAACCCGGATGAGTGGCACGAACTTACCTGGTGGGTATGAGGTCAGAAAGGGAGCAGTAGAAGCTATTAAAGGATTTGTCCGCTCCCGCAACGGACGCGATACGCCAGAATTAGATGCTGCCTACGAACGAGTTTCCCGCTTGGGAGGTACACCCCTAGCAGTTAGCTTAGATAACGAAATCTATGGGATTATTTATCTCAAAGATATAGTTAAACCTGGTATCCGCGATCGCTTTGAGCAACTGCGAAGGATGGGAGTGCGTACCATCATGCTAACTGGAGACAACCGAATTACCGCTTCTGTCATTGCCAAAGAAGCTGGGGTTGATGACTTCATTGCCGAAGCCACACCAGAAGACAAAATCAGTATCATTAAACAGGAACAAGCAGCAGGTAAACTGGTCGCCATGACGGGAGATGGAACTAACGATGCTCCAGCATTAGCCCAAGCTAACGTCGGCGTGGCGATGAATACAGGAACGCAAGCTGCAAAAGAAGCCGCCAATATGGTCGATTTGGACTCCGATCCCACAAAGCTACTCGATATCATTGGTATTGGTAAACAATTGTTGATTACTCGCGGGGCATTGACAACATTTTCTATCGCTAATGATATTGCTAAATACTTTGCAATTATCCCAGTGATATTTGTCGCTGCTAATCTGCAAAGCCTGAATATTATGAATTTGACTAGCCCTAAATCTGCTGTACTCTCAGCATTGATTTATAATGCTTTGATTATTCCCGCTTTGATTCCCTTGGCATTAAAGGGTGTGAGGTTTAGACCACTGACAGCTAATCAGTTACTCCAACGCAATATCTTAATTTACGGCTTAGGTGGGGTGATTGCGCCGTTTATTGCAATTAAGTTGATCGATGTACTGATTACACTTGTAGGTTTGGCTTAAGGATAGCAAAAGTAGAGACGCTGAGAAACGAGCGCATCTTGACCAAAGTAAAATAATAAACATTTTTACTTTTACCTGTTGATAGGGAGGACAAGAAGAATATCAATAAATATCGTTTTCATTCAGCACTGCTTTGGCGATATCCTTTGTTTAATCGCAATGGTATAAACAACATCTACCACTCGCTATTTTTATC
>JADEXV010000371.1 GCA_015206945.1 Nostocales cyanobacterium LEGE 12452
TTTGCAGACGTTTTTTTAGTTCTTCTTCGCTCTCTGCGATTTCAATCTCAAAAGGACGGCTCATGAGTATTCAAATTTATCAAGTTTGCTTCCCTCTATTATATGCAGCTTCATATTAAATTGGTATTAGGAGTTAAAAGTTAGGAGTAATGAATAATATAGAAAAATTAGAGTTTTTATAAATAGATTTTGGTGCTTTTTGCGAGGATGGCAAATACGAGAATATCGGCTACCCCCAAAGCACCAACACATCTATTTTATTTAATTATTAGGATGGTTTCAGGTGAAAATCAAATTTAGAATGGTAAGCTGCATTGGCAAAGTCCATTGTTCGGGTAGCGTCTCGTAGAGAAGGTATGGCATCCCAATTGATTACATCTTCTAACAAAGCTTGATAACCTAGCGTATTGGGATGGAGTCCATCTTCACTCAAGCGTTTGAGTCGCCAACTTTCACCGCGTTCCATCCATTGCTCAAAAATATCCAAATAGGGAATCTGCCGTTTGCTGCAAGCAATTCGCGTTGCTTCTTTGTAGCGGTACTGGTCGGCGTGATTGTAGTAAAAACAATCTAAAAACGGCATCTTGGCTTCATCCACTGGCACCATGCCCACGAATAACACAGGACAAAGTTGCTGTGCTAAATCTAGCAGAGACGCAATTTCCTTTTCAAACAATGTAAAATCTGTGTAACTTCGACCATCGGGACGCGCCAACCGGGCTGAGTCATTCACGCCTACTGATAAAATAATCAAGTCGGGGACACGATTTCGCAGTTCACCCCGGTGGCGGAATTCAACTTCTAGCCTTTGGGCTACTTGTTGCGTGCGATCGCCTCTTACCCCTAAATTATAAAGAATATGACCGGCACTATCCGGCAACATCCACCATCGCCGTAATTGCTCAATCCAGCCTCCTTTTTCCGGGTCGCCGAATCCATAAATTAAGCTGTCCCCCAGTGCGACAATCTTCATAGGCTGAAAGTGATTTGGTGGTACAGACAGCTGCATTGAGGAAGAAGCTAGAAATGTGTGCATTTAAAAACTATATTTTATATCTTTACAAGATTCTATACATTTCTATACCATAGATAGCTATCTTTAGTGTCCAAGCATCTATCTGACTTTTCACGGCATTTGGAAAACCTCACTTCTATTTCTCTCTCCTAAAAGGCTACGGTGTATACACATCTTTGTATAAAATCAAAATCGTTGAAGATCCCCCTAAATCCCCCTTAAAAAGGGGGACTTTGACTCTGGTTCCCCCTTTTTTAAGGCTAGGGGGGATCTAAACGCTGTGAGGCAACTCTCAAAGACTTGTGTGTACACCGTAGCCTAAAAGGAGAGAGACTTTGAATTTTCCCCCTTCCCTTGTCAGCAAGGGGGTTAGGGGGTTAGGTTTTTGGTGGACTTTTCCACATAACGTGAAAAGTCAGAAGCTATCTATGCGGTTCCAAGGTTAATATTGCCGCAGTTGAGCCTCAGAAGGGTCAACGTTGAGCCTCAGAAGGTCAACGTCGAGCCTCAGAAGGTCAAAGTTGAGCCTCAGAAGGTCAACGTCGAGCCTCAGAAGGTCAAAGTTGAGCCTCAGAAGGTCAAAGTTGAGCCTCAGAAGGTCAAAGTTGAGCCTCAGAAGGTCAAAGTTGAGCCTCAGAAGGTCAAAGTCGAGCCTCGGAAGGTCAATGTTGAGCCTCAGAAGGTCAAAGTTGAGCCTCAAAAGGTCAACGTCGAGCCTCAGAAGGTTAACGTCGAGCTTTGGAACTCGAAATGGCTAGGCGATCTCTACGATGGGTTACGCCTATGCCCACTTTTCAAGTTATTGTAAAGATAATCGCTCTATCTTCTCTAAATTCACCCATCTGATTTTTCTAGAATCTGCAATAGTTCCTCTCTTGTTTGTTTAGCGAGTTGAACGCTAGTTATAGTAGCCAGTGCGCCGCCTCCGGCTGTGAGGCTGGCTTCGGATACTTTGTTGAAATACAGCAAACCTACACCGCCTAATGTCATCATGGCAGAAACGGCGGTGACACTCAAGGCAAGGTTAAAAGTTAATTTTGCTTGGCGCAATAATTCTTGCATAAATTCCTTTTTCACATCATTAATGTTGTTATTTGCCTTTGTTATGTTGCTGGAATTAATATTCATAATTACCTACCTTTATTTTTATTTGAGATTTTCTTCTGCGTTGCATCCACATCTTTATGATGTCACTCTTATGCAAAGCTGAAGTTTGATGGAAGTATAAAGATAGGTCTAATTAAAGTAGATATAAGAGAGGTATAACCAAGGTATATTCAAGGTATAAACATGGAAAAATATGCAATGAAAGCAATAGATAAGTTATAATTTTCGCTAAATTGACTTGGGAATCAAATTCATGGATTGGCAAGTTTTTCTCCGTCGAGAGACAGCTAAACATGGCTTGTCGCTAGAACAACAAGAGACTTTATTGGCTGCGCTACCTGATGAAAATACCAAAATCAGCCAAGTTAAACTTGTAAACGAATTAAATATATCTGAAGCTGCCGTAAAAAATAGACTAGGAAATATTTATGATAAATTTTGTGGGAGTTGTCCTGCATTGCGTGACCAAGAAGGCGCAGGAAAATTGGAGCTTTTGCGAATTTACTTGAAGAAAAATTATTATCAACCAGATATAAATAGAGCAATTTCCAACCCTGTTACATCGTCAATAATTCCAGCAGAGTTTGAACCGCTAATTAAAGAAAAGATTCGCTCGTTTTGTGGACGCAAATTTGTATTTGATGCTTTTGATGATTTTCTCAAAGAATATCCCAAGGGTTATTTTACAGTGATTGGTGATGCGGGGATGGGGAAAAGTGCTATAGCAGCAAAGTATGTTTATGAAAATAAAGCAATTTGTTACTTTAATGTTTTGCAAGAAAGAAACAATAGCCCAGAATTATTTCTGAAAAGTATTCGTCAACAGCTAACTAATCGCTACCAGTTAGAAAATACTGAAAATGATGAGTTATCAGCTTTATTAATTAAAGCGAGTGCCAAAATTTCTGATGGTGAACGGTTGGTAATTGTAATTGATGCGTTGGATGAAGTTGAACAAGAACCAGGGGCAGAAAATATTTTATATTTGCCTAAGACTCTGCCAGATAAAGTTTATTTTTTGCTGACGAGGCGACGTTATGAAACTAATAAAAAGCGTTTATATATTGAGGGTGTTAAACACCAAGACTTAGATTTAACTGCAAGTAAATACGATCAATTAAATCGTGATGATATTCAAGCATATATCACCTTTATTCTGAACGATATATCTGACTATAAAGATGGCTTGAGAAATTGGATTCAAGAAAAAAATATTGCTGATGAGACTTTTGTTGAGCAAGTAGCAACTAAGAGTGAAAATAATTTCATGTACCTGCGCTATGTCTTGCCAGGAATTGCTAAAGGTGACTATCAAGACCTGAGTTTAAAGCAATTACCTGATGGACTGCAAGAATATTATCAAGTTCATTGGGAACGTATGGGGATGGATGCAAAGCCCCAAGAAGTAAAAGTATTTATCCTGTTTATTTTAGTGGAGATTGGTACACCAATTCCTTGTGAGATGATAGCAGCTATTGCTAAACAGGATGAATATGGAGTGGAAGAAGTTTTAAAAGAGTGGGTTGAGTATTTGAAGCAGCAGGATATAAAAGGAGAAATCTGCTATAGCATTTATCACGCTAGTTTTTTAGACTTTTTGAAAGCACAACGGCTTTTGGATTCTAAACGGAAGCTATTTCTAGAGGTTAATCAACGCATTGCAGACTACCTTATCAGGAAGATGGCGTGATATGGGAGAATTTGCTGACAAATTAGCAGCACAAAGTCCTGCTTTTCAACGTGCTTACTTGGGTAGTTTAGCGCCAAGCTTGGTAAAGTCGGGAAATTTAGAAAAGTATTACCAAACCCTGACTGATTTTGATTTCATCACTGCCAAGATTAACTATCCTCAGTTTGGGGTGCAGCCGCTAATTGAAGATTATGATTTGATTGATGGTGAAGAGACATTAAATAACTCTAAAAAAGTCAAAAGTCTCAAATTAATTCAAGGAGCATTGAGACTATCAGCACATATTTTAGTAACAGATAAGCAACAATTAGCGAGTCAATTGCACGGAAGGTTACTAAATCAGAAAAAGCCAAAGGAAATTCAGGCATTATTGGCACAAATAAAGCAAAGGACAACTACCCCTTGGCTGTGTCCCTTAACCCCAAGCTTAACGCCAGCAGGAGGACGCTTACTCCGCACCCTCAAAGGTCATAGTTACTGGGTAAATGCCGTCGCCGTCACCCCCAATGGGCAACAGGTGATTTCTGCCTCAGTTGACAACACCCTGAAAGTCTGGAATCTGGCAACAGGGGAGGAACAATTTACCCTCAAAGGTCATAGTAACTCGGTAAATGCCGTCGCCGTCACCCCCAATGGGCAACAGGTGATTTCTGCCTCACGGGACAAGACCCTGAAAGTCTGGAATCTGGCAACAGGGGAGGAACAATTCACCCTCAAAGGTCATAGTTACTGGGTAAATGCCGTCGCCGTCACCCCCAATGGGCAACAGGTGATTTCTGCCTCATCTGACAAGACCCTGAAAGTCTGGAATCTGGCAACAGGGGAGGAACAATTCACCCTCAAAGGTCATAGTTACTGGGTAAATGCCGTCGCCGTCACCCCCAATGGGCAACAGGTAATTTCTGCCTCTTATGACAACACCCTGAAAGTCTGGAATCTGGTAACAGGGGAGATCATTGCCACCTTCACAGGTGAAGGTTCCATTAGTTGCTGTGCAGTTGCACCCGATCGCATGACAATTGTGGCAGGGGAAGTATCAGGTAGGGTGCATTTTTTGCGCCTTGAAGGGATGGGAGAGGAATCAACGGAGAAAAAATTTTATCTGCCAAAGATTTCATTGAGGTTAATGTTTACATCGGGGAAAGTTTTAATTGATAAAGTTTGACCGCTAGCGAACTTTTGCATAAGCTGATATCTTGCGGCTGTTGGTTGTTGATAAACTTCCACAATTTGCTCGTTAATATCTACTAACCAGACTTCAATAGTTACCTCTAGTGTTGCCTCATTTTTTAATGATTCTCCAAAATTATGAACTCACCACCCAAACCACCCACTGCAATCAATTCCAGAGGACATCCAACGGAGTTTGAGCAAATCATTCAAGAAAAAAGCCTAAACTTTGTCGGTCGTGAATTTGTCTTCACGGCTATTAACAACTTTCTCCACCGCCATCGCCACGGTTACTTCACTATCATTGGCGCACCCGGTAGCGGTAAAAGTGCCATTCTCGCCAAATATGTGACAAACAATCC
>JADEXV010000372.1 GCA_015206945.1 Nostocales cyanobacterium LEGE 12452
ATGCTTTCCTGACCTCACGCGCATCTGGCCGACAGTCTATAAATTCTTGTAGTTCCCCAATTTTAGCTTGTAGATGCTGGTTTATCATTGTTCGCTGTTAGACAAAACTCTGTCTCCGTATTATCTCCTAGTCTTTTTCAGAAATCAAATATGATTCCTATATATGACATAAAAGGGCTGTAATGCTCTATTTGTCGTCATTAGGAATAAGATTATATACGAGCTTTCCCTATAATTAATAGTTAGACATCCCCGTGGTTCCACGAAGTAAGTTATTCAAGCAGATGAATTGCTGATTTGTCTATGCTCGAATCTTTTAGATAATTTTAAATTTTAGATTCTCCCATCTGCCTCGTGTCAAATTTGAAGTCAATGCAATTGTGGAGTAATTTTCAATGAGTACACTGTATGACAAGCTTGGTGGTGCAGCAGCAGTTGATCTAGCTGTAGAAAAGTTTTATGAAAAAGTTTTAGCGGATGAGCGGGTTCGGGACTTTTTTGCTCATACAAATATGCAGCAACAGAAGCAGCATCAAAAAGACTTTATGATCTATGCTTTCGGTGGTGCCCAGCACTGGAATGGTCGCACTATGAGAGATGCCCATAAAGAATTAGTGGCTGAGATGGGTTTAACCGATATCCATTTCAATGCGATCGCAGAAGATTTAGTTGCGACACTGGTTGAGATGGAAGTTCCCCAAAACTTAATTGACGAAGTAGTGCAAATTGTAGGCTCTACTACTCATCGGAACGACGTCTTAAATCGGTAAGCTTGTCAGAACTGAGACTCCTAACGCTAACATCATCTCCTTAAGTTAAATGTTTATCACGCCCTAGTTGTTGCAGCAACCTCTTGAGTAACTCGGTTCCTAAACCATGACATTGGTAGCGATCGCATTCGCAAAGCCACTATCGCCCGGTTAAAAGCCAGCGCAGACTCGAAAGCGGCTGCGACACAGACGGCGTAATGAGCAACAAATACAGCGTATTTCAGGTAAATGAAGTACACGGGTAGGGGCACAACATGTTGTGCCCCTACGATTATCTGTACCTCACCTTGGCGTAGCCTCTCGTAGAGAAGTTGCAATCTGCTGTAGGCATCATTCACGGTGAATGATGCCCATGTTTAGCATAGGCGTAGCCCGCACTTCTCTACGAGACGCTGCGCGAACGGCATGGTTCGACTCCGGCTCCATCGAGCGAAGCCGAGATGCTCACCAGCCGCTTAGTGACCACCCCAGGTATCGCAGCTCGCAGTTTTATTCCTCAATCAACTCAAAATCAACTCGCTCGTAAATATCACGTAAGGTAATTTGAAATTCGATAGAATCTAAGACTAAAACTGTATCTTCACCTTCATATTCCTTAAAAATCCATTGACCTTCTGCTTGCTTGGCAAATTGTTCCACAGCAAAACTATACTGGTCAATCATAATATATTCTTGAAAACCAGGAATTGAACGATAATATTTAAACTTATCTGTTTTGTCATAATTTTTAGTTGAATTTGATAAGACTTCAACAATTAATAAGGGATTAGTAATAGTTGTTGTACCTGTTCCCTCATAAATAGGCTTACCTTTGATGACGATAATATCAGGATAAGTATAAAGGCGATAACGGGGTATCGATACTTTAACATCAGCCATATATATGTCATAAGCTTGACCTTGCACTGTCAGGGGAAACTTGCGACAAAAATTAAGTGCAATTTTATTGTGGTTAGTTGTTCCCCCTGTCATAGGTATAATTTCTCCGTCTCTGTATTCATTTTTATATTCAGCCTTCTCTTCTAATTCCAAATATTCTTCTGGGGTGTAGTAACGCTTTTCTGTTTGTAAAACCATATTAATTAACTCATAAAATGAGGGAATGGATATGTTATCAATAGCGTAACGTACCCGAAAGATAGCGAAAATAAATATTTTTGTTATACAAATACAGTTGCAGACAATGTAACAATAGCGATCGCAAGCCAATACTTTAGCCATACCCACCAGTGAACGCCCCTACCAACATCTCTGCACAAACTCAAAATCGCAAAGCCGATCACATTCGGATCTGTTTAGAGGAAGATGTTCAGTCTCATCAAATCACCAATGGACTGGAACGTTATCGTTTTACCCATTCTTGCTTACCCGAACTAAACCACAACGATATTGATATCAGTACAACTTTCCTGGGGAAACACCTTGGCGCACCCTTGTTAATTTCTTCCATGACTGGCGGAACAGAACAAGCCGCAATCATTAACCAACGTTTGGCGCAAGTCGCGCAACACTACAAAATTGCAATGGGTGTCGGTTCTCAGCGAGTAGCGGTGGAAAAACCCCAGGTGGCTGATACTTTCGCTGTCCGCAAGTATGCTCCCGATGTTCTACTACTTGCGAACTTGGGCGCTGTGCAACTTAACTACAAGTACGGCTTAGATGAATGTTTGCGGGTAGTTGATATGCTAGAGGCTGATGCCCTGATTTTACATATCAACCCTCTACAGGAGTGCATTCAACCCAAAGGTGATACCAATTTTCGAGGTTTAATTGACAAGATAGCTATATTGTGCAGTAAACTGCCAGTGCCAGTGATTGCGAAGGAAGTTGGTAACGGCATTTCAGCAGCGATCGCACAAAAACTTCTCGCCGCTGGGGTAGCAGCAATTGATGTCGCGGGTGCGGGCGGTACTTCTTGGGCAAAAGTAGAAAGCGAACGGGCAGAAAGTCCCTTACAACGCCGCTTAGGGAGGACATTTGCCGATTGGGGTTTACCCACAGCAGAGTGCATTACAACTATTAGAGCGATTGCCAAAGATGTGCCCTTAATTGCTTCAGGAGGTTTGCGTCATGGATTGGATGTTGCAACTGCGATCGCCTTGGGAGCAGATATGGCTGGTTTAGCAATGCCTTTCTTGCAAGCAGCAGCAATATCAGAGACGGCAGTAGCCGAACTTGCTGAAGTATTAATCGCCGAAATCACCACAGTCTTATTTTGTACTGGCAACACCACCTTATATCAGTTAAAGCACTCTGATAGTTTACAGCGCATAGAATAGGTAAATAGGTCATTAGTCATTAGTCATTTGTCCTTTGTCATTTATAAATGCCCAATGCCCAATGCCCCATACCCCATGCCCAATGACTAATAACTAATAACTAATAACTAATGCGTAATTTTATCAAACAAACTTTTGCTAGTTTAGTTGGCACTTTACTAGGACTAATTATTTTCGCTGGTTTGGGAACCACTGGACTGTTCTTGCTGATATTGGCAGCTAGCTCCTCTAAAGATACTGGGCCAAATGTGAAAAATAAGTCAGTGTTGGTTTTTGATTTGTCAATGAAAATTACTGATGGCGAACCTGGTTCAGGCCAACTGTTTCAAAACACAATCTCAGGTGTCGATGAAGATAGAATGGCACTGCGCAAAGTTGTAGAAACTTTGGAAAAGGCGCGGCGCGATCCGCGCATTGTTGGGATTTATCTGGATGCAACCAACACAAGCCAAGCTGGTAACGTTGGCTATGCCTCTCTAAAAGAAATTCGGAAAGCGCTGGAGGAGTTTCGCGCTGCGGGGAAAAAGATTGTTGCTTATGGCAGTGATTGGAGTGAAAAGGAATATTATGTTAGTTCAGTGGCAGATTCCATTGTCCTTAATCCTCTGGGAATGATGGAAGTCAACGGTTTGAGTTCACAACCACTGTTCTTAACGGGAGCATTACAGAAGTATGGCATTGGCGTTCAAGTCGTGCGAGTCGGGAAATTTAAGGGAGCCGTTGAGCCGTTTATTCTCAACAAGTTGAGTCCAGAAAACCGCGAACAAACTCAGAAATTGTTGGATGATGTTTGGGGAGAGTGGCGCACTGCTGTGGGCGCAAGTCGGAAAATTGAACCCAATAAGTTGCAAGCGATCGCAGATAATCAGTCCTTACTAGAAGCCACACAAGCCAAAACTAGCGGTTTAGTCGATCGAGTACAATACCCCGATGAAGTTGTCGCTGACTTAAAAAAGTTTACAAATAGCGATAAAGAAGACAAAACATTCCGACAAATTAGCCTGAATAGCTACGCACAAGTTTCTGGTAAATCTTTGGGTGTAGAACGTAACTCCAAAAATCAAATTGCCGTTGTTTATGCTGAGGGCGAGATTGTCGATGGTAAAGGAGAAGATGGGCAAGTAGGAGGCGATCGCTTTGCGAAAATCTTCAACAGACTACGACAAGATAAGGATGTGAAGGCTGTTGTATTACGAATTAATAGTCCTGGTGGTAGCGCTACCGCATCTGAAGTCATGCAGCGAGAAGTCAAATTAACTCGTGAGGTAAAACCAGTTGTAGTGTCGATGGGTGATGTCGCCGCCTCTGGTGGTTATTGGATTGCTAGCGACTCCAACCGCATTTTTGCCGAACCAAATACGATTACAGGCTCAATAGGTGTGTTTGGGGTGCTATTCAATGGGCAAAAGCTGGCTAATGATAATGGCATTACTTGGGATTCGGTGAAAACCGCACGTTATGCTGATAGTCAAACAGTTTCGCGTCCGAAATCGCCTCAAGAGTTAGAAATTTATCAGCGCAGTGTTAACCGTATTTATAATATGTTTCTGAATAAAGTTTCTCAAGGTCGGAAACTCTCAGAACAAAAAGTAGCAGAAATTGCCCAAGGAAGGGTTTGGTCAGGTGAGGCGGCCAAAGAAATTGGTTTGGTAGATGAAATTGGTGGTTTGAATACTGCGATCGCATACACTGTCAAGGAGGCGAAACTAGGCGAAGATTGGGAAGTGCAAGAATATCCTCGCACTAGCAGTTTCGGAGAACGCTTTTTTGGACGTGCAACAGAAGAGGTGCGGACTGCTTTCGGGATTGAGTCAGCGCAACTCAAATCAGCCAATCCTCTCACCGCTGAATTCCAGAAATTACAACAAGAAGTAGAGATTTTGCAAAAGATGAACGATCCACAGGGAGTTTACGCCCGCTTGCCTTTCAACTTGAAGATTGAGTAGATACTTTTTTAAGCAACAGTGGGCAGCAACTCACCAACTACGCCGAGGCCAATGGGTTGGACTCAAACACGCTTCGGTTATAGGTTGTGTGTGGAATTTTATGGTGTGTAGAGACTATCCAATACTACGTCTCGTATAGAACCGAATGGCACTAAGAAAAGCTGAAAGCTCGTCTGGGCTGGGTGTTGGGGGTAGGGTGTAGGGTTGCAGGTTCGGAAAAAATCAAGAAAATTTTATATGAGTGGGGGTACAAATAAATTTCTGACTCATTACACCCAACACCCGACACCCCACACCCAAAAGCCTTATATATAATGGGTTTGCCGTTATCTTAGTGCCATT
>JADEXV010000373.1 GCA_015206945.1 Nostocales cyanobacterium LEGE 12452
GCCTTTGGTGCGAGAATCAGAGGCATCTACTTGCTGAAATCTTCCAAAGATTGCTTCTAACTTATCTGCTGGAATACCTCGTCCTTGATCCGTTATTTGGAATAGTACGCGGTCTGTTTGCTGTTGGACACTGAGGGTAATAGTAGAATCGGCAGGCGAGAATTTAATTGCATTACCTAACAAATTGGTGAGTGTTTGCACAATAGCATCAGCCGCCGCCCAAACTTGAGCATTGGTAGGGTGAATCTTAAAAGTAATATTTTGCTGATTGGCGATCGCTTGGACTACGGCTACTGCTTGTTGAATTAAATCAGCCGCATTGCAGGTGGTTTTTTCTAAGACAGCTCGATCCGATTCTAAGCGTTCCAAATCGAGAATATCGTTAACAAGACGCACTAAGCGATCGCTATCGATGGCTGCAATCTCAATCATCCGCTTGAATTTGTCTGGTTTTTTGTCGTAGATACCAGTTTGTAGTAAGCCCAGTGCTGCGCGAATTGCAGTTAAGGGAGTGCGGAGTTCATGACTCACAATGCCAATAAACTCACTCTTAATCAGATTAATCTGTTCTAGTTCAGTGATATCTTCGGCAATACCAGCAATCCGAACTAACTCGCCTAGTTCATTTTTGATCGGAAATGCGCGATCACGAATCCAACGGATTGAACCATCAGGGCGAATAATGCGATATTTGTTATCATATTGCCCTGTTCTGAACTTTTCAATGAATTCAATTTCGACGCGCTGATGATCTTCTGGGTGAACTGCATCTAACCAATTTGAATGGTTTTGATACAAGTCCTCACAACTTCTTTGCCAGATGGTTTCATAAGCATTGCTCACATACAGAACTTGTTGATTGCGAATATCTTTGATCCAAAATATTGCTTGGATGTTTTCTGCCATCTGACGAAACTTTTCTTGGCTCTCGCGTAAAGCTTCTTCAATGCCTTTGCGTTCAGTGATATCTTGGTGAACTGCCACCAGAACGTCGCCGTAGTCGGGATGCCTGAATACAGAAGCCGTCACACTACACCAAAATGGCGTACCATCTTTTTTAAGATTCTGGGCTTCATAGGTGGCTTCTGTATTTTGTAAGACGGTAGATAGAGTGGCTTGATTTACATTTTCATTAGTTACGGATCTGGTGACATAGTTGATAATCGAGACGTGCTGACCGTTGAGTTCACCAGAGTCATAGCCAAACATTTGCTCAAATTTAGGATTGGCATAAACAATGACTCCATTATCGATTCTCACTAAGCAAATGCCTTCCCCCATATTTCGGGTGATTACAGCCTGAAGCTCCAGCATCTGTGCTTGTTCTAAAAGTGTGAGTTGAGTTTTTTGCTGCTCTATCACTGTTTTTCGCAGGCGATCGTTCGTCTCTGTCAGTTGGGCAGTGCGTTCTTGCACCCGTTGCTCAAGTTCGGTATTCAGTTGTTGTAGGTCAATTTCTGCCTGTTTGCGCTCTGTTAGTTCTGTCTGTAACTGTTTGAACAAATCTGCTTGCTGGATAGCAATGCTTACCTGCGCTCCTAACTGCTGCAACAGAGCAATTTCTGAAGATTGCCACTCACGAGGACCATTACATTGATGAGCTGCCAATAATCCCCACAATTCATCTCCTACGGAAACAGGAACGACCAGATTTGCCCTCACTTGGAGACTTTCCAAAAATTCAACGTGACAGGGACTAATCCCAGCAGTATAAATATCAGTTTTCGCAGTGACTAAGCCTTGTTTAAAGGGTTCGACGTTCTCTTCACCAATACAAGGGTCATGAATTTGGAGTGGTAAAAGAGCTATCCATTCCGGCGCAACAGACTCAATAACAATCGTTCCTCCCCAACCTGGATAAAATTGGAAGATAGTAACGCGATCGCACTCCAGAAATTGCCGCACTTCATCAACAGTAGTTTGCAAGATATCTTGTAAATTCAGTGATCGCCGGATACGCTGGGTCATCTCCATCACTAAGCGCTGTTGCTCAAATTGCTGTTGCAGCGTTTCTTGTGCTTGTTTGCGATCATCAAGAGCCATCCGCAGTTGTTCGGCATTTTCTTGAGACAATTGTTGGTTGAGTTGTTGAATCTTCCGTCTGCTGTACTGAAGATTGCCTGTCACCAGGTTAATTATCAAGGCAACTATTAGGAAAAGACCTAGCCGTAATATATCTCCTGGCTGATTAATCCCCAGTTGATATCGAGGGGGAATCAAGTAATAATCAATTGCCAGTGTGGAAAGGACAACTGTAACAATTCCTGGTTTAAAGCCACCATACGAAGTACTGACGATAATAGCTATATAGAAAAAAGCACCAATGGTTCGGGAAATAAGCGGTTCTAACCAAAGTGACAGCAGCAGGGCGATCGCAGCTGAACCAATGGCAACACCGTACTTCAATAATTGCTGATAATTTCTCATCATGCGTTACTTTTCCCTGCCTGAGAGCGCCAACGCGTTCTTTGAATGCGGCTCAGTACCCGTGTCACAAGTTCTGGCCCTAGCACTGGCTTGCTGATAAAATCATCGGCTCCGGCAGCAAAAGCTTGCTGAAGAAATTCTGCTTCGGTATGGGCTGTAACTACTAAAATCGGTAAATCTCCCCACTGCGCATCCTGGCGTACGACTTTGCACAACTCTAATCCGTTCACTATCGGCATTTCTAAATCTAGCACCACCAAATCAGGAGATGTTGCAACCAGCACCTTCCAAAATTGTTGTGATTGGGAGAGGGTGATTACTTCCAGCCCCCAAGGAGTTAACAACGCCGATAATCCAGCCAGTATTACAGGGTCATCATCTACGATTAAAACTTTGGCTTCGGAAGTTTGAGGTTGAGGTAAGACACGAGCGATCGCTTGAAAAATCTCCTCGGTTGTCGCCGGTTTATGCAAAAATTGTCTAGCTCCTAAACGCGATACTTTCAGTCGATCTGCTAGGGTATCTCGTCCGGTAAAAACAATTACTGGGATATTTGGCGATCGCTCTACTATCTCGCTTAATAATACTAATCCGTCTTCCTCTGTTGTTGGAAAACTCAAATTCAGTAAAACAGCATCAGGAGCTTTTAAGGAAAAAAGCGATCGGGCGGTTGCTAAGTTTGGTGCTACTTTTATCCTGATTCCCCATGAATCGGCTTCTGCTTGCAACTGCTCCGTCAGCATAGTATCATCATCGATCACTAAGAGCCGATGAGTTTGCTTCATCGGGACGTTTGGAGCAGTGGAAGTGACAGCAGGCTTGGTTAACTCTTGCTGTAATGCTGTTACCAGTTGCGAGAAATCAGAGATTTGCTCTGGAGATAGCGAGGAATCTTCAAGCAGCAAATGTTCTATTTTCCGTCCGAGCCGAGAACCCTCTGGATAACCGAACGACCCCATTGAGCCTGCTAGCTTATGGGCTTCACGCAATGCATTCTGCTGTAAATCTTCATTTAAATTCCCTGCCAATAGTGCGGTTTTTGCTTGCTCCAGCACTGCAACCTGTCCAACAAAGGAATTACGAAATCGCTCCAGCACCCGATTTACAGAAGTCATATCTTTGGGGCCGGGTTTTTTCTTGCCATCTTGATTCTTTTCGCCAACAGAGAAGGGGCGATTAGGTGCAGGCTTGAGGCGATAGCCCATGCCATATACCGTTTCTAGAAGTTCTTCTGCTATACCTGCTGTTTTCAGTTTCTTGCGCAAGTCTTTAATATGAGTCGTAACTGCATTTTCAGTCGGTGCATCCCCAAATCCCCAAAGCCGATCTAGAATCACTGCACGACTAAAGATCCGGTCTGGGTTTTGCAAAAACAACTCCAGCAGTTTGTATTCTGTGGCTGTGAGGAGAATTTCCTGCTGATTACAAGTTACTCTGCCGGCACTTGGATCTAAACAGAGATTTCCCCAGGTTAAGGTAGATGATGAGATTGCCCCATTGCGTCGTAATAAAGAGCGAATTCTGGCTAGTAATGCTTCTGGGTCGAAGGGTTTGATGACGTAATCATCTGCTCCGGCATCTAACCCCGCCACAATATCTGCATTAGAATTTTTCCCGGTTAACAACAGAATAGATTTACGGTAGCCTTGCTTTCGCAGTTGCCGACACAAGGTAATCCCATCCAGTTTCGGAATTAGCCAGTCTAGCAAAATCAACTCATATTCAGTCGATAGCGCTAGTTCTAATCCCGCTTGTCCATTGCTTGCAATGTCGATAGTATAACGATTTGCACTCAACAATTCGAAGAGTGCGGTACTCAGTAATACGTCATCCTCTACCAACAAAATTTTCATAAGTCGTATCAAAAGAAGATGCTTATGACACCTTCGCGATCGCAATACACACCCTCTGCCCGGTTAAACTTTTGTATAATTTTAATATATTGTTACAAACAATACAACAAGTTAATTTAGATTTTGCAGTCTGACATATTTATTGAGAAAAAGTAACCAACAAACAAATATGAATGAGTGGTACAAAGAAGACCTGGCTTTTATTCATGATGTCGGTTTCCGTGACTTTGCTCTCAAGTCTGCTCCTGGCATATTAAAAATCCTGGCTGAAAACAAAATAAATGATGGATTAGTGGTTGATTTGGGTTGCGGTAGCGGGTTATGGGCGCAAGAACTTATCGAGGCTAATTATTATGTTTTGGGAGTCGATATTTCTGAGTCGATGATTAATATTGCCCGAACCAGAGTCCCAAACGCTGAGTTTCGCATCGCATCGTTATTTAAAACTGAGATTCCCCCATGCAATGCTGTGACATCGATTGGTGAATGTCTCAGCTATCTATTTGACGAAGATAGCGACATTGTTCGGCTGTTCCACCGTATATATAATGCCTTAACTCCTGGCGGTGTATTCATCTTCGATATTTCACAGACAGGACAAGTTACACCAGGAACCGCAATCAAAGGTTTCACTGAAGGAGAAGATTGGGTGGTACTCGTTGAAAAGTACGAGGATATAGAACAAAAAACTTTGACTCGTCGAATTATCACTTTCCGCAAAGTAGGCGAACACTATAGACGAGATGACGAAGTACACCACCAGCGATTATACGAGACAACAACTATTACAAATCAACTCCAGCAGGTAGGCTTTGAGGTGCAAACCAGCCGTAGTTATGGTGAATATGAACTATCGCCGGGTCATACAGTCTTTATTGCAAGACGGTTGAGTTAAGCCCAAAAAATAATTAGCTTGACTTGAAGAAGAATTCAGGTGCGATTCGTTGTGTGACAAAATCTCGGTAATCAGCCCGTAAATAACCACACCAACCAATTCTAGAAATAGAAACGGTTGAACTCTTGGTCTGATGCAGGTGAAAATCCTGCCTACC
>JADEXV010000532.1 GCA_015206945.1 Nostocales cyanobacterium LEGE 12452
GAATATCCAGCACGCACAAAAGCAGTATGTGTATGACCGTGAGCCGACAGAACCTATATTTTTATTCAAAAAACGAAGTCTGGTACATTTTGCAGTAGATGCTGACGAATGTTACATGACTACCAAACTGGCCGGGAAAGAGACCCGTTATCTGCCGTTCAATTTAGGGCATAACAACGGAGCAGGAAATCCGCTTAATCCATCAGGTTACCGGACTTCTTATTTATGGGAAAAGGTTTGGGTGAAGGACAGTTTTATGGATATCATTGGTAAGTTCATGCACATCAGCTCAGAGGAATCTGTGTTGAATGGAATTGTGAAGAAAAAAGAGACGGTGATCTTTCCACGTTTCCACCAGATGGAGGTGGTTCGTAAACTCACTGCCGATGCAAGAGAGAAAGGAGCCGGCCAAAACTATTTGATACAACATTCAGCGGGATCAGGGAAGTCCAATTCCATTGCCTGGCTTTCTTACCGGCTATCGAGCCTGCATAATGCTTCGAATGAACGTATTTTTGATTCCGTAATCGTCATTACGGACAGGCGGGTATTAGACAGTCAATTGCAAAATACCATTTATCAGTTTGACCATAAAGAAGGAGTAGTTCAGAAAATAGATAAAGATTCACAGCAATTGGCAAATGCTATTAGTGCAGGAACCCATATTATCGTCACCACTTTACAAAAGTTTCCCTTCATTCTAAGCAAGGTTGGCGAATTGCCTAACCGGAAATATGCAGTGATCATCGACGAGGCACATTCGTCGCAAGGAGGAGAGGCTACTAAGAAAATGAAAGAGGTACTTTCCGACAAGTCGTTGGAACAGGCTGCGGAGGAAGAAGGCTATTCGGGGCTAGATGAGGACGCAGAAGATGAAATTCGCAAGTCCATGCAGGCGCGTGGTAAGCAGGCAAATCTTAGCTTTTTTGGATTTACGGCAACACCTAAGCCAAAGACTGTTGAAGTTTTCGGGACACCTTCCCTGGATGGCAAGCCGAGGCCTTTCCACTTGTATTCTATGAAGCAGGCTATTGAGGAAGGGTTTATTCTTGATGTCCTGAAAAACTATACGACCTATAAAACGTATTTCAGGTTATCAAAGCAAATTGAAGACGATCCGGATATCAATAAAAAACAGGGAGCGAGAGCCATTGCGAGATTTTTGAGCCTGCACCCTCATAATCTGGCGCAGAAAACCGAAGTGATGGTGGAGCATTTTCGGCAGATTGTTGCAAAAAAAATTGGGGGAAATGCAAAGGCAATGGTCGTGACTGGG
>JADEXV010000374.1 GCA_015206945.1 Nostocales cyanobacterium LEGE 12452
ACTTCCCACTCCCCACTTTCCTCTATGACAGATGCTTTTGAAAAAACTAGCTGGAGTTGGCATTTGTCTCAATTCCAACAACAAGCGGGCGAATGGTGGGAATACCAGTTTTACCGCTTTGAACGGGCTTTACCAGAATTGCCTACTGGATGGTCAATTAGCCCTTGGCTTAGTGAATTGCTGAAATTCCTGTTTTGGCTGGTACTAGGATTATTTCTAGCGTGGGTGGGTTGGCGATTATGGCGAGAATTCAGCCCCTATATATATTCTTGGCTAAATAGAAGTGGCAATATTACTGATTTTCGCGTCAAAAATCGCTCTAATGAGTCATCCATAGCCCTTTTGTTGGAGCGATCGCAAGAATTTTATCGTCAAGGTAATTACCGTGAGGCTTGCCGTTGTGTTTATTTAGCGATGTTGCAGCAGTTGGATAAAAATGCGATCGCACCCCACAAACTCAGCCGTACTGATGGAGAATATTTGCAATTGCTGCGATCGTCTGTGACTCCCATACAGCCTTATGAAACTTTAATTACCACTCACGAACAATTATGTTTTGGTAATGCCGAGATTTTGCCAGACAATTACGAGCAGTGTCGGCAAGCTTATCGAGAAATTTCCCCGGAATGAAAAAGAGACGTTGCATTGCAACGTCTCTACATAAAACAAACAATATTCTATTTGGTGAGAATTGCGATTGCCTTGTCCACAGCTTGCAAGGCAGTATTGACTTCCGCCTCTGTAACAATTAACGGTGGCACAAACCGGACTACTTTTGGCCCGGCTGGTACTAGCAATACACCCTCCTTGATAGCAGCATTGACGACATCGGCTGCGGTTATCTCGATGTCGGCTCGTAACTCCAAACCGTTGATTAAACCCCAACCCCGAACTTCGCCAATGTGCTGAGGATATTTCGCGGCGATCGCCTTCAATCCAGATCGTAACTGTTCGCCCCTGTCTTGCACATTCTGCAAAATATTTTCCCGTTCCAATGTCTGGCAAACACTGAGTGCTACACCACACACAAAAGGATTTCCGCCAAAGGTGCTGGCGTGTTCTCCTGGTTGAAAAACGTCGCAGAATTTCTTGCTCATCATTGCCCCGATGGGGATACCGCCACCTAAGCCTTTAGCACTGGTGAAAATATCCGGTTCAACGCCGAGATGTTCGTAAGCCCATAATTTGCCGCTGCGCCCCATACCAACTTGCACTTCATCAAAAATCAATAAAACGCCAGTTTCATCGCAAATTTGCCGGAGCTTTTTGAAATAGGCAACATCTCCTGGACGTACACCGCCTTCTCCCTGCAATGGCTCGATCAGAATTGCTGCTACCCGATAATCGCCTTCATCCAACTCGCTAATCGCTACTTCCACAGCGTTAATATCGTTGTAATTTACGTAGTGGAACCCAGGAACTAGGGGATCAAAATACTTTTGATACTTGGGTTGTGCTGTAGCGGTAATCGTTGCCAAAGTACGTCCGTGGAAACTGGCATTGGCGGTTAAAATAATCGGTTTTTCAATGTCTAATACTGTGTGGGCGTATTTCCGCGCCAGTTTAATTGCGGCTTCGTTCGCTTCAGCTCCAGAGTTGCAGAAAAATACGCGATCGGCACAGGAATGATCGACAATCCATTTTGCCAATTCACCTTGCTCAGGAATGTAATACAAGTTAGAGACATGGTGCAGCTTCTGGATTTGGCGTGTCACCGCTTCTACCATCACTGGGTGGGCGTGCCCTAAAGTACAAGTAGCAATTCCCGCTACAAAGTCCAGATATTCTCGTCCCTGTGTATCCCAAACCCGGCATCCAGCACCCCGTTCTAGGGCTAAGGGAAACCGGGCGTAGGTAGACATGACAGCTTCATTAAAGCTATCTGTATCAAAGGGACTAGATGCTACAGACCCTGAATCTGGGGGGATGGTGGCTTGGTCAACGAGAGTTTGTAGGCTCACTACCGCTCCTCCTGAAAGTTTTTCATTATATAGTTATTTACTAGTTTCCTAGAAATCCCTAAAAAATACTTTTTATTTAGCACAACTCGTACTTCTTCTTAAACTAACGCTTATATGGCCCCAAAGGACTGGCGGTGGTGAAAATGACCTGTGATAACTACATAAGCTGTAGTTTAAATGTACTAAAAAGCACGAATGCGATAAAGTTTAGTAGAAAACTAGAAAAAGCAGGCTAAAAGTAATATTTTTACATCATTCTCAACACTTGAGCAAAAATATCAACGTATCCAAAAAGAGTTGATGGCTGGGGCGATCGCTCTTGGTGGTGTTTTCTTCATTGGCACTTTGTGGTACTGGTTAGTAGAGGGCTGGTCATGGGAAGATGCAGCTTACATGACAGTTATCACCTTAGCCACTGTGGGATATGGAGAGACGCACCCACTCGGTAGCCGAGGACGATTATTTACAATTGCCCTGATTTTGTTGGGTGTAGTCAATATCGGTTACATTGTCAACAGATTTACAGAAGCGATCATTCAAGGCTACTTTCAACAAGGAATTCGGCTACAGCAACAGAGGCGGTTAATGGAATCTCTATCAGAACATTACATCATCTGTGGATTTAGTCGGACTGGTCGCCAAATTGCCAAGGAATTTCGGGCAGAAGAGGCACCTTTTGTGGTGATTGATTCGGAGACTGAATCAGTACAAAGGGCGCAGACTGAAGGTTACACAGCATACCAGGGTGACGCTACATTAGATGACACACTTTTGAAAGTTGGTATTGAACGGGCGGTTTGTATCGTTGCAGCCCTTCCTTCTGATGCTGAAAATTTATACATCGTATTATCCGCTAAAACACTGAATCCGGGGATTCGGGTGATCGCACGGGCAAGTACAGAAGAAGCCTTGCAAAAGTTACGACGGGGTGGTGCAGATGAAGTGATATCCCCCTATATTACTGGTGGGAAACGCATGGCTGCTGCAGCACTCAGACCCCAGGTTTTGGACTTTGTAGACGGGATTTTGACAGGTGCAGACCGTCAGTTGTATATGGAAGAATTTTTACTAGACCCGGCTTTCTGTCCTTTTGTGGGTCAAAGTTTGCAAAAGGCGAGATTGCGATCGCAATCTGGAGCATTAGTTCTGGCAATTCGCCGCGTTGATGGGACTTTAATCGGCGGCCCCACTGGCGACACAGTTTTAATGCCAGGAGATCGACTAATTGGTATGGGTACAGCAGAGCAGTTGCGTAGCCTAAATCAAATTCTCGGCCCAATGAATTCCAAGAAACTGCGACGACCGAAAAATAGTTGATTTGATTTTATTTACTTTTTTATACTAATTAGATATTGTTTGTATAGTCTAATTGTGTAAACATATTTAGACTTTCCCAAATCGCCGCTCCCGTTGCTGGTAGGCACACAAGGCGCGATGAAATTCGGCACGGTTAAAATCGGGCCAAAGAGCATCGGTAATATAAATTTCTCCATAAGCCATTTGCCAGAGAAGAAAATTTGAGAGCCGCATTTCTCCACTTGTGCGAATTAACAAATCTGGGTCAGTAATTCCAGCTGTGTATAAGTGGCTCTCAAACACCTGTTCATTAATTTCATTGGGTTGTAGCACACCTTGCTGGACTTGTTTGGCGATCGCTTGACAAGCTTGTAAAATCTCTTGCCTTCCGCCATAATTAGTTGCTACCGAAAAACGGATACCACGATTATTCTTAGTTTCTTCCATTGAACGGGAAATTTCTTGTTGGAGCGATCGCGGCAGGTCTTGCAAATTCCCTACAAACTTAATTTGAACATTCTCTTCAACCATTTCCCGCAGTTCTTGGCGCAAAACTCTTTGAAACAGAGTCATCAAAAAATCTACTTCTTCCTGCGGTCTTTTCCAGTTTTCTGTTGAAAAAGCATAAGCTGTCAACGCCTGAATTCCCCAATCCTGACAACAGCGAAGTAAATCCTTAAGGGCATCTACTCCTCGTTTATGACCCATAATTCGGGGTAGACCCTGACGTTTAGCCCATCGACCATTACCATCCATAATCACCGCAACGTGCTGTGGCAATAATTCTCGTTTTAAATCGGTAGGTAAATCTTGCAGTTTAGTTTGTTGTACTGTCATTTTTTATCTCGAGAAGCGGTCGATGGTAATCTGAGTAAACGTGAAACCAGTGCTAGTGTCTTCCCACCTATCCGACGAACAAAACTCAACAGACTAGGAGCAACAGCTTCCCTATCCACGGTTGGGGACAAAAGAGCTTCTAATGACTCTTTCAGTTTCCGAATCGTCAGCGGTCTATTTAGGGTTCCCCGTTCCGCTAAGGAAATAGAACCCGTTTCTTCAGAGACAACGACACAAATGCAATTTTCGACCCGCTCAGTAATTCCCATTGCTGCCCGGTGGCGTGTTCCCAGCTGGCGCGAGGCTGTGCGTCCCGAAAGTGGTAAAATTATACCTGATGACACGATCCGTGAGCCACGAATTAATGTCGCTCCATCGTGTAACAAAGTTTTCGGCTGAAAAATTGTCTGGATTAGTTCTTTAGAAACTTCCGCATTTAGCTTTACTCCTGGCACAGAAAAATCTCGCTCATCAATTGGCCCTGTGGTTTCCACAATTAGTAAAGCTCCAATGCGGTTTTTTGACAATTCTTTAACAGCCTCAACAATTTCATCAATTACACTATCAGATTTGGGGATTGCCAGACGGTCGGGTTGAAACAGCTGGCGGAATTCGCCACGCCCCAATTGCTCCAAAAACCGCCGAAACTCTGACTGTAGAGCAACTGCCATCGCCACAGCACAACCAATCACCAACTTTTCTAGTACAAAACTTAGCAGAGGTAGTCCGAATCTGCCACTTAGTGCTGAGGCTAGCATTAAGATAATGAATCCTCGCACCATCCATAGTGTTCGGCGCTCACTAATAATAACTAGTATCATGTACGTCAGCGCCAGCACTAAGACAATATCCAGAGTCCCAAGTAGCAAGGACTGTGACCACCCCAGGTTTGTCAGCCATTGCTTCCACCAATCTCTCATGACATCTGGATTAAACTTTTGCCTCTAATTTACAGTTGCTCATTAGTCATTAGTCATTAGTTATTAGTTTATGGCTAATGACCAATGACCAAGGACAAATGACTATTTCTTTAGTCTGGGAGCATCCACTTTTGGCAGAAACACTCAAATAGCAAGTAAACCATTCAGATAAGCACAACGAACAGAAAGAATTTGGTTGACACTCCCAACATTCCACTGTGCGCCAGAAATTTTCATCCTAGCT
>JADEXV010000020.1 GCA_015206945.1 Nostocales cyanobacterium LEGE 12452
TAAAAACAACCATATATTTATAGGCTTCACTATTATACTCATATTCACATAGCCTTCTTATAGCGGTCATGTATTCTGACCATGCCTTGATATTTGCCGGATTAATGACTGCGTAGTTTAAAGCTAATGAAAGAGACTCTAAGAAAGAATCACCAGCTATTAAATATAAGTTTTTAGAGATATTTTGATTGTAACGGTACACTGGAACTTGATACGAAGTATTAGGTTTTCGGAAATTTGAGTTTCCCTTTAAAAGCCAATCTACAAACCCAACTATATTTTTTCTAGTAGCTGAAGATTGTAGCCTCTGATTGATTTGGTATCCTTTTTTCCCTCCTCCAAGCAAAAATTGAGAGATATTTGCTTGAGGACACATATCAATAACTAAAACTTGGGTTTTTGGGTTTTTTTCAGCATAAAGTGTTGCAGCGTTAGAACAAAGTGTTGTTTTGCCAACACCACCTTTATTGTTGTAAAAGGCATAAATACTAATACTCATATCTAGTTCCTCAAATAAAAATAGTGAAATTAGCTAAGTATAAAATAGCATATAGTACAGATGATCGCATCGCTTTTACTAAAACGTGATCGCACCCCACAAAATCAACTCAAAGAATCTGGATCTATCCCCAACTTTCGCAATTCTTGTGCCAGTCTTTGAGCGCGTTGTTCAGCAGTGGTAGAGCGTTCTTCGGCAGCGATCGCTCATTCTTCTGCTTCTGGCATTAAATATCTGACTCCTTGTTTGTCATACCAATACAACCAATCTCGCGTAATTCCCTGATAGGTTCCCCGTTCATAACCAATTGCTAAACCTATCTCTGATAACCAAACTAAATTTTCTGGCTGCAATACATATTCACCATTTACAAAGCGATAAACTTCTAAAGGTGCTTTTCTCCGGCGTTGGGGATTGTAAACAACATAATACAAAACCTCTATATCCTCTTAGTCTCTCGATTTTGACAACTCATTTAGGATTGCTATAGTTAGAAAAACCTTTAGCTTAACAGAGTAAAAAAGATAAGATCGGCAAGAATTTTAGTTGCTGAGTTGGGATGTGCAACAGGGGTCTTTCTTGAAAATTGCTGTAACTGTGGCTATGGCATTCACGGCATCTATGCCATAACTCATAAAGAAATCTATCGTACCCCCATTAACAATTGAGTACTACTGAGAACCTAGAGATCACTCATTTTGATAGTTACATCTAAACTGTAGTCTTTGTAAATATCAGTGGCAAAGGCGCAGCCCGCACTTCTCTACGAGACGCTGCGCAAACGACAAGCTCAGTGACCATCGTAGACATCGTTTAGTAAAATCCACCATGTTTCACTTCTGCTATCTAGTTTGTACTAAAGTTAACTTTATTCAACCGAAAATTGTTATTTGACGGTTGGTTGCTGTTAGTACAAGCAGCAATAACGCTGCTATTAATTCAGCGAGAAGCGTATTGAATAAAACTATGGCGAGTAAGGCGATGAATTGTTGTTGATGAGGATGATAACGGATTCATAAAACAGTATGACGCTTTCTCCTATCTGCCGTTGTAGCTGAATCTAAATGTACATTCTAGAATCAACTTTTGATTTACTAGAGAATAGGGCTGAATTTCCAAAGCACGTTGAAAAGCTCGGATAGCTTGACTATACTCTCCTAGTGCTGCATAACATAAGCCCATACCATGAAGCGCCCCAAAATGTATTGGATTTATCTGTACAACCATCTGACAATCTGCCAGAGACTTTTGATAATCGCCAATACTGTAATAGAGGAAAGCTCGACGATTCCAAGCTTCGGCAAAATCTGGCTGGTCTTTAATTAATGCCGTCAGCGATGTTTCAGCTTCAGCAATTTCACCTGCATCCAGTAACTTTTGACTGCGGTCAATTATTTCCAGCCCATAGATTCCCTTTTGCTGAAACCAGATTCGCCAGATTTTTCTGGTTGCCTTGTCGCGCACTGTGGCATCCGGGTTTTTCAACTCTTCAAGTAAGGAATTGATAAATAAAGAATCCATGAATTTGAGATCAGTGAATATACCTTTGTATTAACTTTCTCACAAAATATCTCGATTAAATCATTTTTAAAGTCATCTTTAAATTAGCCGCAATTAATCGCTAATTATGAAATTATTGTGTTCAACAATACGACTAATACCACGCTAGATATTTAGAGCCATAAAAATCAAAACTGAGTAGAAGTAGCTGAAAGATACCTTTGGCGCTATTACTCAAGCTCATATCAATATGCCAGAACTGCAAGATGCACTAGACAAAGGTTGTTTGCAGGTAGATAGGTTATGAAACCAGGTGGTACTTTGGTTATTTTCAAAGCCGCAGTTGAGTTAGTTTGGTATTTACCAGGAATTATCAAGCACTTTGACATTGCAGAATCACAGTTGCTTTGTCCGTAAAAAATGTCTGAAATAAATGCATAATCAATACATCACATGCATACACAAACTTCAGAGAAAACAACGATGACTTTTCTTAGCTATTCCATAATCATCTACTATAATATTGGATACTTCCATTCCCAGATTAAAACGATAAATATTACATAGTAGGTACTAATGGGACAACCGACTATTGGACAACTAGAAACAGAAATATCACAGCGAATTATAAATTTATATAATGATAGACTAGGAAAGTCTCCTAGCCAAATCATTTGTCATTTTTTTGATACTGAAATCGTAATTTCTATAGAAAACTCTGTTACCCAAGCTGAACAAACTTTACTAAAAGGTGGTTATGATACTTTAGCTGAACAAGTCCGATTATATTTAGAGAAAATAATTAAACCAGATTTAAAAAATTTGATTGAGGAAATTATTGGTCAACCTGTTCTCTACCTGATGACAAACACCAATCTAGCAACAGGTCGTACTGGGATTGTTGTAATTCTCAAGGAATTACCTGAATTTCGTAATCCCAAATCTATTCCTAAAATAAATGTTAAGAATTTAGTTGAATGATGTGGCGGCTGATTACCACTTCTAATTGATTAAAATCATAGGGTTTAGTAATGCAATCATCAAATGCTGTAAGCATCGTAGACCGATCGTCTTGTACTCTTCTTAGAGGTGTGACTGCAATGATTGGAATGGTAGCAGTTTTTGAGTTATGCTTGAGATCGTCAATGACTTGGTTCGCACTCAAGTTAGATAGCTTCATATCTAGCAGGATTAAATTTGGTTGATGAGTTTGTGCCAACATCACAGCCCTCACCCCTTGTTTAGTACAAATACATGAAAAATTTAATATTCCTAGATGAGAATTAAGTAGCTCTAAATCATGTAAATTTTCTTCTACAACCAAAATTAAAGGCTGTTCATTCATAAGCAGTTAGTCCTGTCCAAGAAAAGCTAGGCATAAAAATTCCACCCATCAGGAAAACCTGAAAGTCTTTGTTTATAGTAAATGTTTAATTCAATGTATGAGAGTATCTTCAGACGACCAACTAAGGCATAAAAATGAATAAGTTAGTGTATATTCATTCGGTTGTCCATTGGCGCTAAATTTTAGGAAATAACATAGCAAAGCAAGTCATAACATCAAGCAAATAGTAGCATAAACGATGTATGCAATTGCAAGGATTGGCTATAAAGATCGGTATTTTATGGTAAATAGGGGATACTTAAAGTACTTAAAATTGCAGATTTATTAGTAGTTTTAGCCAAGATTGACAAAATTACGTAGGCATCGCCTTTGTTACATTACCATAAATTAATTAAGTATATTTAACTATCAAGTAACTGACGTGCATAAGCGATCGCCTCTGTTGGAGTTGAAACTTTCCCCTCGGCTTGTGCTACACCAATTTCAGTCAGCAGTTGGCCGATAATTGGCGAAGCTGGAATATCTAATGTTGTAATCAACTCCTTCCCGCTGACTAGAGGAGTGGGATGAGCGATCGCATCGTTAGGGTTGAGGTAGCGGTCGATCAAAGGTGCTAAGACTTGGTAGCTCATTGCTTTAGTTTCCACTGCTGTGTCTAGTGGCTTGTCACCAGATATTGCCTCTACCAAATTATTAATTGCTACAGCTAGCACTGCCGTAGCGGGGAACACAATATCTGCGTTATGAAACAAAAAGTATTGTTCTCGCAACGACATATCAACTACTTGAAATTGCGGTAACAGTTTCAGAGCAGTAGTTACACCTCGGATTTCGGCACGACTATAAGTTAGTTCCTGTAGCTCTATTTCTGCTAATTCAGGATCTGGGTTGACGAGACAAGCAAGTTTGGCAATACCTAGCCAAGTAGTTTTAATCCTATCGCGGACATATTCTTGCAGTTGTGCCCCTAGTTGTTGCCACTTTTCTGTGAGTAAGGCGGCGGCGGTGTCAACTGCTGCTAGTTTGAGCAAGCTTTCACGGGTGGCATTTTTGAAGAAAGGGGCAAGTAAACCATCTTCCCAAGCCATTGTAATCCAAGGAGTACCCTGAGAATTTGCCAGTAGATAGCCAATTTCTACCCTAACTCTTTCGGCTGCAACTTTGCTGATGTGTGATGCCAAAGAACAAATTGCGGCTTGGGTAGCTGGCTCAATAGTAAATCCTAGTTGGGCGGCTTGGCGATAACCTCGCATTAACCGCAAAGGGTCATCTTCTAGGTTCGCGGGTGATACCATTCGCAAAATGCCCTGTTGTAAGTCTACATAACCTTGTAGAGGATCGATAATTTCTTGCGTATGGGGATTATAGGCGATCGCATTTACTGTAAAGTCCCGTCTGTGCAAATCAATTTCTAAACTATCTCCTTCCTGTTGGGCAAAATCAGCCGTGGCGTGGGGAAAAACCACACGCGCAATTTGTCGTTTTGCATCCAGTAACACAAAACCAGCTTTGTAATGATGAGCGATCGCTCTCGCTACCTTTACCGCCTTAGATGGTATAACAAAATCTAGATCCAGATATTCGCGAGTTCTGCCCAGGATGGCATCTCGGACAGCACCACCTACCATGTAAGCGGGTTGTGGCAAGAATTCCAAACTAAAAGGCCAATTTTCGGGAGCGAGGGTAGAAGGAATTGATTCGTGCATTGTAATAAAAATCAACCCAGCAACTCATGAATAACAGTTGGGCTTAAGTTAGATTAACAATAAAGGCCCCTGGAGTTGGTTCTATTATGTGTATTTGCGTGAATTGCCACTATGTAGACAGCTGTGTTACCTATCATGCCGTAGAAGGGCAGCACCAACAGCCTCACTTGACTGAAACCCCAGATTTTGATCCCAATGAACCTTCTATCAATGTCAACATTCGGACTAAAGATGATGTGATTGAAATGGAATGGGATGTTGTTGGTTGTCTCAGCTTTAAACGAGAAACGGGTAAGTGGTCGAAGTTGCGTCCTGGTGAATTAGTGCCGACTTGATAGAAAATGATTGGTGTATGTTACAGCTATTTTCAGGTAAATAGACCACGCAGTAGGGGCGCAAGGTCTTGCGCCCCTACAACCGATATGGTCAAAATACATGATTTCTGCTGTAATGAGATTTTATCGATCAGCGATCGCAGAAGATAAAGAAGTCAGCCAAGAAAAAACAGCATGACCAACGCACAGCGATTAGACCATGTTGAAGATGAACTTGAAACTGTTAAGCGATTGCTAGTTTCTACTGCAAGCTACGCAGAATCAGCAAACAGACGGCTTGATGAGTTGACCATAAAACAAGACCGCACCCAATCCCACCTTGATGATTTGACCATAAAACAAGACCGTACCCAATCTCACCTCGATCAATTAGGGGTACGTGTTGACCAGATAGGGGAAAAGGTTGACCAAGTTTCTGATAAGGTTGATAATTTTATCACTCACACGCAACGCCTATTTACAAAGGCAGGCAGTGAAATAGAGGAAACAAAAGCACGAACTGAGCGATTAGAAGCACTCATGCTAAAACTTGACCGCAATTTTGAGGAACAAAAATCTCAGTTTCAGGAGTTTCAACTGACTACAGGTGCTGCCTTGGAGCGAATTGACCGAGTTTTGGACTATCTATTGAGACAGCAAGGCGTGAGACAGCAAGGCGGTAATCCAAATCCCCCATCTTAGCCGCGATCGCTATTAGCAAGTCAACAGCATTGGCTCTCACAAACCTTGTAACAAGGCTGTTTGACTGATTATTACTCAGTAGTTTTTCAATTAATAACCGCTATGTTATATGCTTAAATAAATTACGTTAACTCTATAAAAATAGATATTTTAAGTAACTTTGACAACGGAACTAGAGGACCTTGCAATAAATAAATACGCTTTAGCACTACACACCACTACACCAGAATTGGGTTTGGCAATTAGTAATTTTGCAGGTGAAACTCGCTCTCAAGTTTGGAATTTGGGGCGTGATTTATCTAGCTTAGTGCATCAATATTTAATTGAATTTATCAAACCGCAAACTTGGGCAGATTTGTCCTTTATCGCAGTTGCAAAAGGCCCCGGTGGCTTTACGGGAACTCGGATTGGTGTTGTTACTGCTCGTACTTTGGGGCAACAGTTAGATATCCCTGTATTTGCGATTTCAACTTTGGCTGCGGTAGCTTGGTCAGAAGTAGGCAAAAGTCAAAATTTAACAACTTTTGCTGTGGAAATGCCAGCACAACGGGGTCAAATTTTCGCTGCTATTTATCAGTTTGAGCCAGATACTTCTAAACTAAAAGTTTGTTTGTCAGATAGAGTATTGACACCAGAAGCGTGGCAGGAAACTTTAGCAAATTGGAACACTAATTATCAGCTAATTCAAGCTCAATCTGGTCTAGCAGCAACGGTGACAAGTATTTTGGAACTAGCTAATCTTGATTGGCAAGAGGGCAAATTTCCTAATTGGTCAGAGGCTTTGCCATATTATGGGCAGCATCCAGTAGAAGTTTAACTGATATATGTATGTTTTTCCAGTACTCTAGCCCTGCATAACAACTCTTTTACCACAAGAACGGAATAAAGTAGTAGGACAGACATAAAACACCTGTAATAATGCCAATCCAATAAGGAAGGTTGCTATTTTTACTAAATGTTTGCTTAATGATGAATAAAAAAGTATAAGACAATATTGGAAAGGTCAGCAACCACAAAATTAAAGCTCTATCACTGTATGAGTAAATGACTACTCCCACATCAGCAGAGTTCAGCGATTCGTTGGCAAGAATTTATTATTCCTCTGTTTCAACCACCTTCAGCTCCTGAACTCAATCCCATTGAAAGGCTTTGGCAGCTCCTCAAGAAACCACTCAAAAATCAACTGTTCTCTTATTTACAAACTTTACGCGTAGGCGTAGCCCGCCGTAGGCATCGCATTCAAGAGATATTCGACCAACTTACATTGGAGCAAGTAATTTCTGTCTCTTCTTATAACTTTATCCTAGAAGCTCTTTTCTATGCAGCTTCACATTAAATTGGTATAACCCTCTTCTAAGAAACAGAAATGTTTCTTTACATCCATAGGGAATGCGATTGCTTTCCTCGGGCGCTTTTGTCACTCTCCGAAAACATTTGCCTTTTCTAAAATCTATAGCTTTTGTATAGCAAGCGATTGCGCGATTATTTTCTAATAACAAATACAAGACCTATTTTTTCCTAATAGTATAGCTTGTATTGATTGCCTCATGAGGCTTATAGCGATCGCCCTCCCGGAGAGTGACAGAACAGGGATAACTTGAAATTGTCACCGATGGCTGTAGGCAATTTAGTTTCAACTTGAGATTTTGTACCAGTTGTAATAATCCTAAGCTCGACTTTATCCAAAATAAAGAACTCGGCTTTCCTTATCCGGCAAAAATCCTGGTTTTTTGGCAAATACTTTTTCCATGTCACTGATTTACGCTCAAGTCCAAAAACTAAAACTTGCGTCCTGCAATGGTTTCGGCGTCTGGTTTTGGGTTGCGTAAAAATGGATAAAGTCGAGCTAAGAGGATGTTTAAAAAGTCCTCAAGTGTATGTTTGACTACCCTGGCTATCGAGAAAATGCTACGAGAGAATCGGAGTTTTGGGATTTGAGATCGCACCCCTGAGTCATACTTGAGGCTCAAGCCAACCCTTTTCAAACAACCTCTACGGTGGACACTGCCACAAACATTAAAATCGATATTTTCGCATCGGTAGACTGTGCCTACCCTACCACTAAGTTACAAAACTTAGACTTAATCTCAGACAAACTGGAGTATGTACTTTCAAGACTGGAGACATTTAAGATACAGGTTCTACATACTTCTTAATAAATCCGCCTTGAGAACGCAAAACGTTCTAATCTAAAAGCTAACTGGGTTAATTTACTGGCAGTTTTGCAGGCAATACTCTCAAGCTCATAAAGCATAGACACAGCGATGTGTCAAGCCTCAAAACAATCCAGACTTAACATATAAACGCTTATGATGGGAGTTTTAGAAATCCGATGAGTGTTAAGGCGAGTGGTGGAAGCTCGGTTGCGCGTCCGCAACTATATCAAACCCTAACTGTATCCACAATTACCCAAGCAGAGCAGCAAGACCGCTTCTTGGCAAATGGTGAACTAAATGAACTGGCAAGCTATTTTGCATCTGGTGCAAAGCGTCTAGAAATTTCTCAGACGCTGACGGACAATGCCGAGATTATTGTGTCTCGGGCTGCCAACCGGATCTTTGTCGGTGGTTCGCCAATGGCTTTTTTAGAAAAGCCCAGAGAAGCAGAACTAGTAACTGCTGGTGGTGGTGCTAATGTTCAACAAGGGATGCAACTAGGAACTGTAACCTACGTTGAAAGTCGTGGTGGGTTCCTAGAAAATTTACGCTCAATATTTAACTCATCCCCCAGTGGCCCGACACCTCCAGGTTTCAGACCAATTAACATTGCTCGATATGGTCCAAGCAACATGGCCAAGAGCTTGCGGGATTTATCCTGGTTCTTGCGCTACGCTACTTATGCGATCGTTGCTGGCGACCCCAACATCATAGCGGTGAATACACGGGGTTTGCGGGAAATCATTGAAAATGCCTGTTCTGGTGAAGCAACGCTAGTAGCTTTGCAGGAAATCAAAGCCGGGGCACTTTCATTTTTCCGCAACGATGCTGAGGCTACAGAAATTGTGTCTCAGTACATGGATGTTTTGTTAACAGAATTCAAAGCAGCCACACCTTCAAACAAAGTCCGCCAACGTCCCTCTAGTGACCAGCAAGGGTTACAACTGCCGCAAATTTACTTTAATGCAGCAGAACGGCGTCCCAAGTTTGTGATGAAGACTGGGTTATCAAGTAGCGAAAAAAATGAGGTAATCAAGGCCGCATATCGGCAAATCTTTGAGCGCGACATTAGCCGTGCTTATAGCTTATCCATATCTGACCTGGAATCCAAGGTGAAGAATGGCGACATCTCTGTAAAAGAGTTTGTCCGTCGTTTAGCTAAATCTCCTCTTTACCAAAAACAGTTTTACCAGCCTTTTATTAACAGCCGAGTCATCGAACTAGCTTTCCGTCACATTTTAGGACGGGGACCAAGTAGCCGCGAAGAAGTACAAAAATACTTCTCGATTATTTCTAACGGTGGTCTACCAGCCTTAGTAGATGCCTTAGTAGATTCTGCTGAATACAGCGACTATTTTGGTGAAGAAACAGTACCCTACCTACGGGGTCTGGGTCAAGAAGCACAAGAATGTCGTAACTGGGGACCGCAGCAAGACCTGTTTAACTACAGTGCGCCTTTCCGCAAGATACCTCAGTTCATCACCACATTTGCGGCTTATGAGCAACCGCTACCAGATCAACATCCTTACGGTTCTGGTAACGACCCCTTGGAAATTCAGTTTGGGGCGATTTTCCCGAAAGAAACTCGCAACCCCAGTACCAGTCCGGCTCCTTTTAGTAAGGATACCAAACGCATCTTGATTCACCAAGGAGCAGGGATTAATAACCAAAATAGTAATCCCAGAGCGCGGGGTGAAGCTCCTGGTACCCTTGGTCCCAAGGTGTTCAAGTTAGACCAACTGCCTGGTACTAGAGGTAAAAAGGCTCCCAAAAGTTCTAGCGTCAGATTCTCCGAAAGCTCCACGCAAGCAGTAATTAGAGCTGCTTACCTGCAAGTTTTCGGTCGCGATCTTTACGAAGGTCAGCGCCCGAAGGTATTGGAAATCAAGCTGGAAAACGGCGACATCTCTGTGCGTGAGTTTATCCGTGGTTTAGCTAAATCGGATGTCTTCCGCAATCTGTACTGGTCATCGCTGTATGTTTGTAAAGCGATCGAGTATATTCACCGCCGCTTGTTGGGTCGTCCGACTTATGGTCGTCAAGAAATCAACAAGTACTTTGATATTGCTTCAAAACAGGGCTTTTACGCGGTGGTTGATGCCATTATTAACAGCGTAGAATACAGCGAAGCCTTTGGTGAAGATACAATTCCTTACGAACGGTATCTGACTCCTGGTGGTGTAGCAGGGCGACAATTACGTGTTGGTAGCATTCGTGATGATATTGCCGCAAAAGTCCAGCAGGAAGTAACGCCAAGCTTTGTGACACTGGGTACAGTGACAGAAAAGCGGTCAGAACCAGATATTCAGTTCCGCATTAACCAAGGTGTCAGCAAGCAACGGGAACAGACCAAAATCTTCAAGCTGGTGGCCAATACCAGTGACAAAGTTGCAGTCAAAACTTTGATTAGCGCTGCGTATCGTCAGATATTTGAGCGGGATATTGCACCCTACATCGCCAAAAACGAATTTACCAAATGGGAAAGCAAGCTAGGGAATGGCGAAATTAGTGTGAAGGAATTTATTGAAGGTTTGGGTTACTCTAACCTCTACCTGAAAGAATTCTACACACCTTACCCCAACACCAAAGTGATTGAGTTAGGAACCAAACACTTCTTGGGACGTGCGCCACTAGACCAAGCGGAAATCCGCAAGTATAACCAGATTTTGGCTACTCAAGGTATTCGTGCCTTTATTGGTGCTTTGGTAGATAGTGTGGAATATAACCAGGTGTTTGGTGAGGATACGGTGCCTTACCGTCGCTTCCCAACCCTACCTGCGGCAAACTTCCCGAATACGGAGAAGCTTTATAACCAGCTTACTAAGCAAAACGATGACGTGGTTGTACCAAGCTTTAAGCCAGTACAAGCCCGTGTCGGAGTTAGTAACGATACGCCGCTTTTAGTACAGGCGATCGCAGATATCGCAGCCCAAACAAATGGTCAGCCATCCTTTGCTGAACTGGGTCGTTCCTACAACGATGCTAGCGGACAAACCGTGGAGATGGGTGTGCGTAAACATGCACGCATTTACCGTCTAACAGAAAACATCAACCAAGACGAAAAACAACAGGCAATCAACGCCATTTATCGTCAAGTATTGGATGTATTTAGCGGTGAAGTGCCCGATAATTTCCGTCGCACTGACCTAGATAGCAAACTCCAAAATGGTGAAATTTCCGTGCGGGAGTTTGTGCGCGAACTAGCTAGTTCCCAAATCTATCGCCAGCGCTTCTTATCACCTTATCCTCATGCCAAGGTCATTGAGTTCCTCTTCCGTCATCTGTTGGGGCGTACACCCACAACTCAGGAAGAAATTGGCCAATATAACAAACTGCTAGCCGATAGTGGTTTGTCAGCTGCTGTAGAAGCAATAGTCGAAAGTCCAGAATATAACCGCTACTTCGGTGAAGATGTTGTACCTTACAACCGCTTCCCATCTTTGCCAGTAGGTAACTACCTCGGCAGTGTTGCGGTTGATTAAGAAGTAGGGAGTCGGGAATAGGGAATAGGGTACAGATTATTTACTGTTCCCTATCCCCTGTAACCTTTCCCCTGTCTCCTTCTTAACCTTTTGTAATACCGCTCTCAGATTGCAGTTAGAACAGTAAATTCTGAAAAGCAATATTACAAAGTATTAAGAGCAGTCATAAATGCTCAACAGAATACCGGAAAATGTTTTGCGGAAGGTAGCTGAGTTTGAAAGCTTGTGTACTTATGTTGACTCAAGCAAACTCGTGATTTATTAGCCGTAGCAGTTGTAAAACTGTTGTGTCTAAAAAGACGAGAAAACAAACTCAGTAAACCAAACTTAAAGTCGCACCAGTTTAATCAAATCCTGGTTTCATTCGTATTGGAGGAATCCATTAATGAGTATTGTCACGAAAGCTATCGTGAATGCTGATGCAGAAGCCCGCTACCTCAGCCCTGGTGAGTTAGATCGGATCAAGTCCTTTGTTGCAAGTGGTGAGCGCCGTGTGCGGATTGCTCAAGTTTTGTCAGAAAATCGCGAACGGCTCGTTAAGCAAGCTGGCGATCAACTGTTCCAAAAGCGTCCTGATGTTGTATCCCCTGGTGGTAACGCTTACGGTCAAGAATTGACTGCTACTTGTCTGCGTGACCTAGATTATTACCTCCGCCTCGTTACCTACGGTATCGTTGCTGGTGATGTCACCCCCATCGAAGAAATTGGTGTTATTGGTGCCCGTGAACTGTACAAGTCCTTGGGAACTCCTATCGATGGTGTTGCTGAAGGTATCCGTGGGCTGAAGAATGGAGCTTCGACATTGCTCTCTGGTGATGACGCTAGTGAAGCTAGTGGCTACTTCGACTACTTAGTTGGCGCCCTTCTAGGATAGGGTGAAGCTGTTTACCTACTGATATTGCAATACGGTTGGAAATAAGGAATTAACAACATGGCTCAAGACGCAATTACCGCTGTCATTAACTCCGCAGACGTTCAAGGTAAATACCTTGACTCTTCTGCTTTAGAAAAGCTAAAAGGCTACTTCGCTACTGGCGAACTACGGGTACGTGCTGCTAGCACCATCAGCGCTAACGCTGCTGCGATCGTCAAAGAAGCTGTAGCAAAATCTTTGCTATACTCTGACATCACCCGTCCAGGCGGCAACATGTACACCACTCGCCGCTATGCTGCTTGCATCCGCGATTTGGACTACTACCTCCGCTATGCTACCTACGCCATGTTGGCTGGCGATCCTTCCATCCTTGACGAGCGTGTGCTCAATGGCTTGAAAGAAACCTATAACTCCTTAGGTGTTCCCGTCGGTGCTACCGTACAAGCTATCCAAGCAATCAAAGAAGTAACCGCCAGTTTGGTAGGTTCTGATGCTGGTAAGGAAATGGGCGTTTACTTAGACTATATCTCCTCTGGCTTAAGCTAAGAACTAGTTTGCGCTTAAGAATTTAGGTGCGGCTTTATTAAGGTCTGGAAATCAGCCGTGAGTGCTAGAACGTTATATTGCTTATCTTGGTAAATTATCAGTGGTGAGTGTTGGTGGTCTAGTATTGATGTTTGATTTCCAGCCTTTGAATGATTAAAAGATTTGCACTCAAGATTTTGAGATAAAAAAGTTTTCACAAGGTATACAGGAGATTTTCAAAATATGTCCCGTTTGTTTAAAATTACTGCTCTAGTTCCCAGCCAAACCCGAATTCGTACCCAACGCGAACTGCAAAATACTTACTTTACTAAGCTAGTTCCTTATGAAAATTGGTTCCGCGAACAGCAACGTATTCAAAAAGCAGGTGGCACAATTATCAAGGTGGAACTGGCAACTGGTAAGCAAGGCGCTAATACTGGCTTGTCTTAATTCTGTAAATAGAATATTATTTTAGGGAATTGGTAAGAGGTCGAGAAAGACCTCTTTTTTATGGCTTAGATTTTTACAAATCAAAAGTTAAACATATTTAAAAGGCGATAACCGCGAGTATAAAGTGGAACTGGAGCGTCAGCATTCTGTTTATTCTTAGCGTGTTCAACAGTTTCATCAAACACAATTAGCGTTTCTTTCCCAACCTTCAGCCACTCTTGATATGGCACGCTCATGTCTTCTTCAATACCACCAATATTAGGTGCGACCATTGCCCGGTAAGCTTCATTGAATTTCCTGCGGAACCTGAAATCTACTGAAATTCTCAGGCCTTCAGCTTTCCTTCTCACTGTTTGATGCAATCCACGGGCATCATTAAAGTACATAGTGCCGTGTTGTAGTTGTGCTTCTGTGTAGGAGACAACCATCGGAATATCCCGACCTTCATCAAAGTCTGACATTACTTGCATAGACTGTAATTCCATTTCGCGGGGCATTTCGCCTGCTTCGATAGTGATATTATCGATGTCGCCAAATAATGGCAGAACCACTACAGTTGCATCAGCAGCAACACCTGCCCAGACATCGCTATGGCACTTTGAGCTAGCGAAGGGCAAACCCAGCTTCTTGGCGTCAGTCTTGCCGTAGACCATGCGAAGATTTACTGGTAAATCCACTGCATCAATCAGATCATTTGCCCCTAGTTGATAGAAAGCCTCTGCGACGCTTTTTTGAAAGAGGTTAAATGCCAGAGTATGTTCTCGCTTGGGCATCAAAAGACCAGTGCCGGTATAGTTCGGCAAAGTACTTCTTGCTTCCAGAAGCCGTTCAAGCATTTCAGCTTCCGAAAGAATGATGGGACTATTCAGACACGCTGAAATATAACCCGCAGCAGCAATTCTGATTTGCTGAAACAATTCAGGCTTTAATGTGTGTTCAAACAGTAGTCGGTACTGTCGCCTTGTAGCAATTTTATCGGCAAGCTCATCAAAGAGGCGATCGCCAAGCTTAGAAAATGCGATCGCATGTTCATGTTGTAAGCGATCGCGCACTGTTGATTTTACTAATAGTTCTTCTAACATCATTTCTTCCAACGTTATTCTAAATCGGCTAAATAACTCATACATTCAAAGCCATTCCGTTTTCAAAACGAATCTGGCTATTACAAATTAACAAGGTTATTCTCTTTATACTTCGTAAAATATACTGTTTTATTTCTCTTAGCTGTCTTGATTAAAAATGTTAATTTTAACTGATTTAATAAAGCACAGATGAAGTTTTAGTTTAAATAGTCAAACTATTTATATGTAAAAATTTCTGTTAACTAAGTAACAAGCTAACTTCATGAAATTACATTGTATTTAAGCATTTATATTTAAAGAAACTAACAAGCTGGTAATTTTCCGGTCAGC
Organism: Nostocales cyanobacterium LEGE 12452; assembly: GCA_015206945.1. GTDB lineage: Bacteria > Cyanobacteriota > Cyanobacteriia > Cyanobacteriales > Nostocaceae > Nostoc. Next base: position 14,966 of record JADEXV010000020.1, read on the forward strand.
TAATTATTTGAAAAGCCTAGTTCTTAAACAAAAAAATTACAAATAAATAAAAATCGGTAAAATCAACCTTATCAGTAAAACAGATTTATTATTAAATGATATATATTCAGACGTTTTTGTCTGGTTGGACTAAATTCAGCAATCATAAATAAAGTATAAAGAAATACTTAAAAATGTCAAATGTGAATCACAAAAGCTCAACTAAAAACTTATATAATCGCACAGCATCAGAATGGATTAGAGGAGAACCTACTTCTTTATCAGACTTTACAGCGCGCCCTTTTGTACTAGAGCTTTGTGAGCCTGTTACTGGGTTGCGAGTACTTGATATAGGTTGTGGAGAAGGTTATTGCAGTAGAGAATTAAGCCGACGTGACGCTGCATGGGTACACGGAATAGATCTTTCCGAAAGCATGATTGCAGCAGCAAAATTGCAAGAAATAGAAGATGCGTTGGGTATTAGCTATGAAGTAGGATGTGCTACCAATCTCAAGCAGTTTGATGATGGCGAAATTGACTTAGTTGTTGCAGTATTTTTATTTAACTATTTGACAATTGCTCAGACCCAAGAATGCATGGCAGAAGTTGCACGCATTCTTCGTCCGGGTGGTCGATTTGTATTTAGCGTTCCTCATCCATCTTTTCCATATATGCGGGAGGCAGCATATCCGTTTTATTTTCAAGTTGAGGGCACAGGTTACTTCAGCAAGCGAGATCAACAGTTCCCTGGCCGTATTTGGAAACGAGATGGCTCCTGGCTAAATGTGCAATTGATTCACAAAACTCTTGAGGATTACTTTAATGCTCTTAAAATTGCTGGCTTCAATACGATGCCAACCTTACAGGAATTGCGTGTGACTCCAGAACATATCGCAATAGATGAATCATTTTTTAGCCCTTTACTTGACCAACCTCTGCATCTAGCCCTACAAATATCACGATGACACAGACATCTTCTTTAGTTAGAAATTCCTTCCGTGAAATAACGATTAATCATCCTCTATGGAATCATGAGTTTCTAATGCGCTGTCAGGCTGGAAATTTATTTTTACCAGACGTACAGGTACTAGCTGTCCAGATGTATAAATTCTCCAAAGAATTTAATCGTATTTTGGCTAGCATCTTGTCTTGCTGCCAAGATGAAACCAGTCAGTTAGTTATCTTGGAAAATCTATTTGACGAAATGGGACAGGGAGATATAACTCAGTCTCACCCAGAATTATTTCGTCAATTTACCCGCGCACTTGGTATCCACGACGAAACTCTAGCATCACTACCCACTGCACCTGAAACTCGCGCCCTTATTGAAACCTACTTGCAGATGCCACACAAGTACGGCTATTTAGCTGCACTCGGTGCCGTCTGTTATGCTTCTGAAGGGATTGTTAGCTCGCTGTATACGCAACTATACAAAGGAATTGTTGGCGCTACTCCTTTACCCAAAGAATCGCTGATCTTTTTTGAAGTCCATATTGATGTGGATGATAGTCATGCAGCGAAGCTAGCGGCAGTGATTGAACCTCAAATTACTGTGAATGAAGAAGATATAAAGATAAAACTGGCTATTACAGAAGCTATGGATGCGCGTCTCCAGTTTTTTAACGGGATTCAGCGCCAAAGCTCTAAATATAGCTTGTATCCTGATTCATGGCTGCCTTTTGATGAATCCCTGTAGTTAATCTGTCAAGCTTAAATTGATGGGTAAAGAAGTTCGTAGTAAGGACTTTAGTCCTTACTATAAAACCTCAAAACTAGCTGGGTAAAACGAATAAGTGAAAATACGGTTGTAACAATGAGTATTTGTAGCATTAAAATGCGAATAGTTTTCCCTACTTTTTTCGATTTTTAAAGCTGTAATAAAACATTTTAAGATTTGATTACAGAAATTTTTGTCATTTAAATAAGACTTTTAAGAAATTTAGTTGTCAAGTCTTGAGCGAATTGACAAAGTAAAATTAGGTGCAGCAAGAGGAGGCTTCCATGTACGGATTAGTGAACAAGGCGATTCAAGACATGGTGTGCAGTCGCTTTGGCGAAGATACTTGGAAAACAATCAAGCAGACAGCAGAGGTGGATGTAGATGTTTTCCTCAGTATGGAAGGCTATCCCGATGACATTACCCACAAGCTAGTAAAAGCTGCTAGTATCATTCTCGGTTTATCTTCCTCAGAGATTATGCAAGCCTTTGGGGAATTCTGGGTTCAGTACACTGCTCAAGAAGGCTATGGCGAATTGATGGATATGAGTGGAGATGAACTCCCTGAGTTTTTAGAAAACCTTGATAATCTTCATGCTCGTGTAGGAGTTAGTTTTCCTAAACTCCAACCCCCATCATTTGAGTGTACTGATATAGAAGAAAATTCTCTGAGCTTACATTATCGCTCTGATAGAGAAGGGTTAACGCCAATGATTCTTGGACTAGTTAAGGGATTGGGAACTAGATTTGATACAGAAGTTCATATTACCCAAACCCAAAGTCGAGATGAGGGTGCTGAACATGATGAGTTTTTAGTGATTTATAAACCAAATTGAGTGTAGTAGCATGGCTCCTCCTCACCTTACACTTTCGCCAGAGTTGCTGGCGAAAGCTTTTCCTTTCCACTTTGCTTTTAGCCGTAATCGGGAAATTGTACAAGCTGGTGATGTCTACGGGCGCATTTGTCCTGAACCATTAGTTGGTAAATTGATTGAGCAGCATTTCCAAATCAATCGTCCAAAAATTTTGGTCGATTTTGATGCGATTAGTAAACAGTCTCGTGCCTTGTTTATATTAGAGTTTCTCCACAATGGAATGCATCTTAAGGGTCAGATGATGTATCAACCAGAGGAGGATGTGATATTTTTTTTAGGTTCTCCCTGGATTACAGATACAACTAGCCTGGCTCCTCTGGGTATTAAACTCAAAGACTTTGCAATTCACGATCCTATTGTTGATTTTTTGTTTCTACTACAAGCTCAGAATACTGCTTTGGCTGATGCCAAAAAGTTAACAAGTGAACTTAAACAGCAAAGAGCACAACTACGGAGCGCGCTACAAATCAAGGAGAATTTGGCAGAAATTGCTGAGGCTCAGTCCAAAAAATTGGAAAAATCCCTCCGGGAGCTACAACAAACTCAAGCTCAATTAGTCCAAGCTGAGAAAATGTCCAGTTTGGGGCAGTTAGTCGCAGGAGTTGCTCACGAAATCAACAATCCTGTTAATTTTATCTACGGAAATTTGAAATATGCAAAGGATTATACGCAGTGTTTGCTGAATCTTGTGTATCTTTACCAGCAATTTTATGTCAATCCTGTGTCAGAGGTTCAAGAATATATTAAGGAGATTGAGTTAGATTTTTTACTAGATGATTTGCCAAAAATCCTAAATTCGATGGAAGTAGGAGCCGAACGTATTTCTGAAATTGTCTTGTCTCTGCGGAATTTCTCTCGTCTTGATGAAGCCGAGAAGAAAAGAGTTGATATTCACCAAGGACTGGATAGTACTTTGCTGATTTTACAAAGTCGCTTCAAGGATAGCGTCGATCATCCTGAGATCAAAGTAGTGAAAAATTATGGAGATTTACCTTTAGTAGATTGCTACGCTGGCCAACTCAATCAAGTATTCATGAATATTATCAGTAATGCAATCGATGCGCTCGATAACTATGATAGTAAACGCGCGATCGCAGACATTCATACTAATCCTAATATAATTACAATTACTACGGAAATCATTGAAACGAACTGTGTAATCAGAATTGCTGATAATGCTTCAGGAATAACAGAAGCAGTTAAGGAACGACTGTTTGATCCATTTTTCACAACTAAGCCAGTCGGTAAGGGTACGGGATTAGGTTTATCAATTAGCTATCAAATTATAGTTGAAAAACATGGGGGAACACTAAGATGTATATCAGAACCTGGGCAAGGAACTGAGTTCTGGATTGAAATTCCCCTATCTATGAACAAACAAGCACTTAATTGCATGAAATCATTAAGCTTAATAAAATAAATACTTTCAGTCAATTTTCGAGCGATCGCTCTTAACTATAAAACATTAAATTTTAAGTATAAAATACTACTGTTGTAGCGCTGAGTAAAGATTGCGATTTGTCATAAATATTGAACTAGTGGTGTATTGAAGTTAACAACTCTAAGATTTATGGTTGTAAAGCCTACTTATGAGTTATAAGTTATGATTTATGAGTTTTATTTTTAACTCCTAATTTCTAACTTTTTACCTGTACCGATCGTGAATCTACGCCGCCTGATTCCAATTTTTGATAGTTCAGTCTCCAACTGGGCATTAGAAGCGCGGTTGTTGCGCTGGTTAACGTTTATTTGGCTGTTCGTCGGCTTAGTGATGCTATTTTCAGCATCTTATCCTGTCGCTGATGGCCGTTATGATGATGGGTTGTACTACTTTAAGCGTCAACTGCTTTGGGTCTTAGTTTCTTTAATCGGATTCAATATTATTGTTAATTGGCCGTTGCAGAAAATTTTGGGACTATCCCATTGGTTTTTGTTGCTGTTTTTGGGGTTAATTTTTGTCACACTGATCCCAGGATTGGGAAAAAAGGCTTTTGATGCAGCGCGTTGGATTGCGATCGGGCCAATTCCGATTCAACCTTCAGAACTAATTAAACCCTTTTTGGTGTTGCAAAGTGCGCGGCTTTTTGGCCAGTGGGAACGAATTAGTTGGCGGGTTCGCTTCGCTTGGTTGGGCGTTTTTGGTCTTGTACTTTTAGGAATTCTTGCCCAGCCTAACTTGAGTACAACCGCACTTTGCGGCATGACTATCTGGCTAATTGCTTTAGCCGCTGGCTTACCTTACAAGTACCTGGGAGGAACAGCAATTGGTGGAGTAATGCTGGCACTACTCAGTATTAGTATTAAAGAGTATCAGCGTAAGCGGGTGATGTCATTCCTCAATCCTTGGGCGGATGCTACAGGAGATGGCTACCAGTTGGTGCAAAGTCTACTAGCTGTGGGTTCTGGTAAAACTTGGGGGGCTGGATATGGGCTTTCTCAACAAAAGCTGTTTTATTTACCAATTCAAGATACCGATTTTATTTTTGCGGTGTTCGCTGAAGAGTTTGGCTTTGTTGGCAGTATGGTGTTATTGGTGCTTTTAGCTACATTCGCTACTCTCGGATTAGTTGTGGCGCTGAAGGCTAAAAATATAGTACATAGATTAGTAGCGATCGGTGTGACGACTTTGATGGTGGGACAATCATTACTCCACATCGGTGTTGCTACAGGTTCTCTACCGACTACTGGCTTACCTTTGCCCATGTTTAGTTATGGTGGTAATTCTATGATTGCCAGCTTAATAGCTGCTGGTTTGCTGATTCGGGTAGCACGTGAGAGTAATGAAGCTGAGGTAGTACCGTTGCGAAAACCTCAGCTTGAAAATGGTCGCAGACGCCGAGCTTTTCATAAAACCAGGAATTGAGCTAGCATTTCATATATCTCTGCTTTTCATATCGCCCAAAAAGTTACCTCTGAGGTAAGGGACTCTTAAATGGGCTGTTGCTAGGTGGCAGAGTAGGTGGAATTGGGTTAATACCTGGTATAGGAGTAGGCTCTACTTTTTTGAGAACTGTGATTGCAAATCCTCTTTGCTGGGGCTGTTGCTTACCAGATATATCATTGACTAGCAGTCCGATTTGGGGGGGGAAAGCTTGATTGACTGGAAACTTCGTTGAACCAACTGCTGGAACGTCATTGCCGTATGGTAGAAGTTTAACCTGAATATTTTCTCCCTCTACTCTCCAACTCAGAATAGCAGATGTCCCTTCATTGAGAACCAAATTTGGTTGTTCACTACCGTTGATTTTGAAATAGACAATCTTAAATGGTTTGGGTAATATTGGAATTTTTGATTCAGCTTTTTTAGAACTAATTTTGTCGCTTCCATTGTTAGAAGCAGCTTTGATTTCAAATGCAAAACTTCCTACTTTATTTGCTAATAAAGGAATATTTTTACATTGCAATTGTTGATTTTGTTGTATACATAGTTTTTTAAGTTTAAGATCTGTAATATTGCCTTGATTAAATTTGTAAGTAACTGGTTCGCCATAAGATGTACCGTCATCTGCATTGCCAACAACTTGTAGTTGTGACAGCAATAATGGACGTGCAATTGTCCAACTAAAAAGAATATTTTCACCTTTTGTGTACTGTGGCTTATCTAGCTGAAAATTAACTACTGATGCAATTGGTTTTTCTGCAATTTCTACCTGGGTAGTTTGCGTTGCTACTTGGTTAGTTCGGGAAAATATTTGTATACCATTGCGATAAAAGGCTTGTAATTCAAAAGTGTAATTACCTTTTGTTTTAACTCCAGTTTTTACGTTGCTACAAATTAACTCTTGTTTATCTTGTACCTGACAAGGAGGGATTTCATTAGCGCTTCCTTTACCAAGTGTTTCAGGAATGCCATTGCTAAAGTCATAAGTAATAGGCTGAATAGGCTGGGAACCTTTAGCCGTCAAAACTAACTTTTTCAACTGTTTATATTGATGAATTTCCCAGTTTAAAGCTACCTCATCACCTTCGGTAATTTGAGAGTCATTTGCACTAAAATTTTCTAATCTCAAAGGATCGGGATTTAAAATTCGCCAAATGATAAATCCTATCCCTCCCAATAACCCCAAAATTGCCAAAATTAACAGAAGAAATTGCCACCAAGGACGGGGTTTCCATACCAAAGTTCCTTGAGGCAGTGTATTCGGTAGGGGTAAATTTTGTTGGTCTTTGATATCGAGTTGAAAGTTTATCACTAGCCCTGCACCAAACCACGGTCGTCGCCACCAAGGTTTGGGTTTGACCGTCAAATTAGCTACAGCACTTCTATTAGGTAATAATCTGACTTCAGTGGGATCAAATTTGTAAGTGTATAGTTCTTCTTCGTCTCGACTTTTTAAGTTTAATATCAGTTCGCGGACAATATTGCCCTGGTTCGCTAGTGATAATTCATACTTGCCAAGACTACGGCTAACTTGTCCCAAGATGGTATGAAGTTCTACATCTAAGCGATAATTTGTCAGAATTTGGATATACACCAAATCCAACAGTACTAAGTCTGGAGAGTTTTCTGAATACAAGCGGATTGTCGGCGAATAGCTTCCCGCAAGAGTATCCCCAGGTGGGTGAAATTTCAACAATATTTGACCTTGCGTACCAGGATTGAGTTCTAGTGCAGTCACGTCAGACACTAATCCTGGCCCCTCAAATCCAGTTGCAGGATAATTAATTGTGAACCAGTCATCGTCTAAATCTGGACAACTCAAGCGGAATCTGTCTACAAGATAAGAGCGATTGTCTACTATGACCTCCACTTGCAGAGGCTCATTAGGATTGAAAATTAACGGTTTGTTGGGGTTGGTATTAGGTCTAATGGAAAATGTCGGGTCGTTCACCCGAATTGCGGTCTGTTCTTTTAGCAGAACCTTAATTTGGTTTGCGAAAGTTATGGGTGTATCTTGTGGATAATGTAGAGGAGAATCTACGACTAGTGTATAGTCATAGGTTCCTGGAAGAGCATTTGCGGCAATTTGAAACTCAAATTTTACTTCGTCACTATTTTGCCCTGGAGCTAATGCTAAACTTTCTCTAGGAGAACTAGACCAGCCGGTTAAATTTTGAAATACTTCGTCAAAAACAAAATATAAGTCAATAACCGCACTTTGATTTCCTTGATTGATTACAACAATATAGAGTTCAATCGTATCTCCTGGCATCCCAAATTGAATTCCAGGCGGGTTGATAATAACTTGCAGTGGATTGAATTTAGCTTGCATGTCATTGATTCCCTTATTTGATGCGGTGTAATTTGACCTGAAAATCTTCATCACCACTCACAATCATGGTTCCTTGATTAGTTTTCAAGTCGATACTATTGATTTTTTTAGAGCTTTTGTAAATTTGTTTACCTTCTGCTGCTTTTGTTTTGTCGAGCTTATGTTCGGGAGTTAAGTACCAAACTAAGACTTGTCCATCATCGCCACCACTTACTAAGAGACTACCATCGTCACTAAATGCTAGAGTCCGCACAGATGTTTTTGATGCTGACCAACGGTCTAGTTGTGAACAATTAAGCTCATTTACTTTTTCTAGCAGATTCGGATTTTTGATAGTTTGACACTGAGTTAAATCCCAAATGGTAATAAATCCCGCAGAATCAGAAGTTGCGAGGATTTTTCCTGTTGAGTCAGGAACAAAAGCTAATCCCCAAATATAATCTTCCGGCCCAACTAATGGGTCTAGTTTTTCTAGATTTTGCACCGATAAACTTGGGGATTGTTGATCAGATTGAGTTTGATTCCACTGCAACAATATAAAACGCTTAAAGTTTCCAGCAATTACTAGAGTTTTTGCATCTGGGCTGAGATTTAATGCCCGGACTTGGAAACGTGATAGTTTCAATCTACTTTGGATGTCAATAACTTGCGGTTCTGTGAAGAAATTGGTGTTAGTCGCTGGTCTTGACCACACTCTAACTTTGCCACTGCCATAACCACTGAATAAATTAAGTGAGTTTGGGGTGAAAGCTAGGTCAAAGACGCGATCGGCTTTTTGATCTTTAGGGTCCTGAAGTTCGCTAATCTTTGCACCTGAAGGAACATCTCTGAGTTCAATTACACCATTATCTAAACCAACAGCAACACGATTATTTTGTAATGGCATAAAGCGTAATACTTGTACTGCATCATCAGTAATCGCCATCAATCCTTTAGGCTGTTGCGGTTGCTCACAAGCAAGGGGTTGCCCAGCATACCTTACTGTATCATCAGGGTCTAAGCTATCAGAACCGATTCTCCAAAGTCTTAAGGTGCAATCATTTGAGCCGCTGACCACAGATAAACCAATGCCACTAAAACGCACTGAGTTGACAGAACGGGTATGCATTACACCTCTTGGTTGCAGGATTAATGCGAGGAGTGCGGCTAATAGTGCGATCGCAGCTAATTGTAGCCATAAAGGTATAATTGGCAGAGTCTTTACTTCTAATGTCTGCGTGGCTGGGTCTGTACTCCCCAAACGTTGGTCGGATAATTCCGATTTAGCCTCCAGCAACAAAGTTTTACCGATTCCCACCCAAGGACGTTTTGTTTTAACATCGAGGATGACTTTACTTGTCTCTCCTAGATGAAGATTGGCGGTTTCGGGATGCTTTTTAAAACTGCATTTCCGCCAGTCTCTACCCTGCACTTGCAAATTAAGTTGTTGATTGAGATTGCTAGCATTTTTAAATAGTAATTCAAAAGAAGCTGTATCAGATTTCCAGTCAGGCAACCATGCAGATTTACTGGGGATTTTCAGGTGTTTTTCGGTGGTAGTAAAGTCTATAAAACCTACTGGCAAAACTTCAATATTGCCTTCAGCATTAGTTGGATAACCATTATTGCTAACAGCTTCAATAGTAAAAGGGTAATTTTGACTGGGCGCTTGCACTACAGAAGGGGGTTGGCATTGGAATGTAGCTTCTGCTAAACCACCTGGATCTAAGGGTAATCGGCGTTCTGCACTGCCAGCTAGCCAAGACGGATCGACGCCTGTAAAACCTAGCATTACCTCAGTTGGTTGCTGCCCCAAGTTCCGCACCCGTACTGGTATATCGACAGAATTGCGGGGATAAACTTGGAACTCTCGTACAGGCAACTCTACACTTAAATGTGTTGGTCTGTTGTCTCGCTCGATTTTCAGGCGCAGCACAAGTCTGGACTGTTGTGCTAATTGCGGTGAAAAAATATTTACCATCAGGTTGACAGTACCAACAAATCCCGGAATCGGTGTATTGAATACGAAAACTTGGAAGATGGTACTACTGCCTGGTGGCTTGGCTGCCGCTACCTCTGGTTCGAGTCTATACCAGCGATATCCTGTGTTGCGGATTTCTCCGGCTGCGGTAATTTCTATTTGAAAATTGACGAAGCGATCGCTATCATTATTGACAGTTACCTCAAATGATACAGGAGTATCACCTGGACGAAAGGTTAGGTTCTGAGTAGAAAGGCTGGCATTAATAACACTTTTTTCCATGTTATTACTTATAATATTTTTTTATATTCTGCATGACTAGCACTATTAAAAAATTAATGTCTCGTGAAAACGTGACAATAGCTTTTTTCCTTTGATTATTGAAATTTATATACTATTAAATATTGTGTAATAAATTGGCCAATTTATAAAAGTCATTTTCAAAGGCGATCGCTAATAGAGATATGAGCCAAAAAAATGTAGAGACATAGCAGTGCTACGTCTCTACAAGGGTTTCGGATAACGCATATTTAATTTCTAGATATGACTTTCTCAGCAACGCCTTAACTCAAATTAAAATCGCTGCCCAATTCCCAGATGCACTTTGCTTTCTCCCTGGTCGTTAATGCCATAGTCAGCCCGAATTAAGCCTAGTGGTGAATTTAATCGCACTCCGGCCCCATAACCAAAACCATAACCTGGTTTATCCCGTACACCTGCCGGATCTCCTAATACAGTATCACCAGAACCTAAATCTGAGGCGAAGTCGGCAAACAATACACCACCTACGATTGGTAAAACGGGAAAACGGTATTCTGCCGAAGCCAACACATAACTGCGCCCACTGCCAACTTCTCCAGAATCGTAACCGCGCACTGAGTTGGAACCACCCAAGTTAAAACTTTCGTAGGGCGGTAAATTCCCAAGGACGGTACCGGCTTGGACATTCACCGCAAATACTTGTGGCTGTTTGCTGTTAAATAACTGCACTGGTAAATACTGGCTGTAGTTAGCTTTGAGGCGATTAAGGGAAATATTACCTTGACCAATGGGCACAGATTGTTCTGTACTCAAACTCAAAACGGAACCTTGAGTTGGATTGAGGGGATTATCCCGTTTATCTTTGGTGGCGGTGAAAGATACGGTAGTTAGGTCGTCAATACCAGTTCCACTCGCAGAGAGAGGATTGCCCTGAACGTCAGTTGGAGTAATATTACCTTGGCGATCGCGAATACTAGTTCGGGTATAGTTTAATCCTAATGAGGTATTCCAATCATCAATTGGTCGCTGCAAGCTGACACCACCGCCAATTTGCCCTTCTCGCACTTTGTCGCCGTTAGCTAGTTTAATCTTGTCATCAAAGGTTTCCGAAAGTTCCTGACTACGAAAACCATTTACAGTGTAGCCGAAGCGATCGGGGTTAGTTATCCGATAGGGACTGGTAAATTTGGTATTAAACTGCAAGTCTCGGCTACTTACACCAACATTCACACCTAAAGTATCATTAACACCGCCGACATTCTGATCTTGATAGCTGATTGTACCTACCAATCCTTGATCGGCATTGTAACTACCACCCAAGTTAACACCACGCGCCCCAGTTTCTTTGAGTTGGTAGACTAAATCAAGTTTTGTTGCATCTCCTTCTAAGGCAACATTCACACTCTCAAATAAACCAGTACGATATAGCTGTTGGATGTCTTGTTTAACGACATTTTCTTGGAAAATTTGACCGGGTTTTAACTTGAGTTGTTGTTGTAAAAAATCTGCTTTGGTGCGTCCTCCGACGGGATTACCCTTGCTATCAACGGTTTTACCCTCATCGTTGACAAAGCGAAACTTGATATCACTCACCAAGCCTTCAGCGACATTCACAGTGAGAATGCCTTGAGAATTGGGTTTAATTGATAACACCCGTGCTAAGTTATAACCATTGTCAGCGTACCACTTGTTAATTTGTGCTACTGCTTGTTGCAGTCCACTGGGACTGATGGTGGTTCCAATCTGAGATTGCAAACGTTGTTGGGCGACTTGATAGGTAAGTACTTTAGCACCAGATAGTTGCAGCGATCGCACTATCACTGGTTGGACTTGGTATACTACATTCAATCCAGCCTGTGTGCTAAAGCTATTCACACTGACACTACTAAATAAACCTGTATTTAAAATTGCTGTTACATCTCTTTGTAACTGGCTTTGACTGGTTTCTCCACCCATCTGGGTTTTAATTACCTGGCGAATGATTTGCTGTAATTCTTGATTGGCTCCCACCACCTGTACATCTGTAGCTGTGACGACTAAATTGCTTTCAGTAGCAGGAGTTTTGGGGGATGAAGGGGAAAAAGAGGGAGTGGGAGGGAGTGTTACTGATGAATTTCCCTTGTCTGCTGATTTTAAGACTACCGGGGAATTTTTGCTTGCACTTGTTTGCACGGTGACGGGATTTTGGGAAAATTGTTGTGCAACTATAGTTTCTGGGGAAGCAATTGTCTCTACCCGTGCGGGAGTGTCTTCAATTATCGGCACCACCAAGTTACCAGCTTTTGCAGTTGGAGTAACGGTTTTAGCAGGTGCAGCCGTTGCTTGCTGAGTAACATTGCCAGCAGCTAAAGTAGCTAAAGTAAAAATAGCAGTAGTAGAAACTCGCATAATATTTAACCTAATTAACTGGGAGTTAGTTGTAGAGACGCTAGCGAATAGGGATAATACTAACTTCCAGCTTCTTCGTCGATTTCCCTATTTATACCTCTTACCCAAACAGACAGTTAATTTTGATATTTTGTTTCTATGAGTAATCTATCTCGGTCATCGCTAGCTTCTAACTCCCAATCTGCAACTTCTCCTTTGCGGTTACTTGTATTAAGTAATGGTCATGGGGAAGATGTGATTGCAGTTCGGATTTTGCAAGAACTCCAACGACAACCAAACCCACCAGAGATATTTGCTTTACCTCTGGTGGGTGAAGGACGTGCTTATGAACAGTTGGATATCCCCTTTATCGGTTCAGTCCTGAATATGCCTTCTGGTGGCTTTATTTATATGGATGGCCGCCAATTAGCGCGGGATGTACGCGGTGGTTTATTGCAACTTACCCTCAGCCAAATTAAAGCTATCCGCCGTTGGGTAAGTTCTCAAAAAAAATTAGGTAATAGAAGAGCGATTTTAGCAGTGGGAGATATTTTGCCACTGTTATTTGCAACATTCAGTGGCGCTAATTATGCTTTTGTCGGTACGGCAAAATCTGAATATCATGTGCGAGATGAAGCTGGATTATTACCACGAAAATCCAAAGACGCAGGTTGGGAAAACTTTTCTGGTTCAGTTTACCATCCTTGGGAACGTTGGTTAATGAGTCGTCGCCGTTGTAAGGCTGTGTTCCTTAGAGATGCGCTGACGACGGAAACATTAAAACAATGGCCAATTCCAGCTTTCTATTTGGGTAATCCGATGATGGATGGTCTAGAACCGACGTTTTCACGCCAACAATTTTATAGTCAGAATATCCAACAGCAAGAGACAGTTCGACCTTTTGTAGTGACTCTTCTTCCTGGTTCTCGTCCGCCAGAAGCATACAGCAACTGGGAAACAATTATGATTGCCGTATCTGCATTGATGGCAAGTTTTCAACAGCGAGATTCAATTTTTTATAGTTCTAACAAAGTAGTGTTTTTAGGTGCGATCGCTCCTGGTTTGGACTCTAATATTTTATCCCAAAGTGTACAATCCCAAGGCTGGCGCCCTGAATCAGCATCTCCTATCCAACTTCGCGATCCAAATGTCTTGACATTTAAACAGAGAAATGCATATCTGCTATTAACACAACAAGCCTATAATGATTGCTTGCATTTGGGAGATTTAGCGATCGCAATGGCAGGTACAGCCACAGAACAGTTTATCGGTTTAGGCAAACCTGCGATCGCAATTCCCGGTAACGGGCCACAATATAACCTTGGCTTTGCTGAATCTCAAAGTCGTCTTCTCGGATCGTCTTTGATTTTAATCGATCAACCAGCAGAAGTAGCGAAGGTTGTACAATCCCTATTTAAAAACCCAGATAATTTGCAAATTATCGCTGAAAATGGTGAGCGACGCATGGGCAAACCGGGAGCAGCACTACGTATTGCTAATTGCTTGCGGGAAAAATTTGGATAATGGGGCAGTGGGTATGGGGCATTGTGGTAGGTTATTCTCCTTGTCCCCTTGTCCCCTCATCTCCCTTGTCCCTAATCCCTTAGGCCACCAGCCCAGAACGTAAGGCCCTGACAGCAGCTTGGGTACGGTCATCAGCACATAGTTTATTTAGAATATTCCGAACATGGGTTTTGACAGTACCAACTGTAATGTAGAGTTTCTCGGCAATTTGCCCATTGCTACATCCAGCTACAATCAACTCTAGGATTTCCAGTTCCCGTTGAGTCAGAGGGTATGTTTCCAAAACTTGCTCGTATTCTGATGCCAACGCCTCAATTTTTACAGTCTTCGGCTTGTCAGAACCTTGACTTTCTCCAGGAATACCTTGGCGCATCTTCCGCAATACCACGTTGGCAATTGCCGGATCAATCCAAGAGTTACCGCCGTGAGTTGCTTGAATTGCCTCAGTTAATTTACTGATGCTGGTTTCTTTCATATAATAAGAATCAGCGCCAGCTGCGAAGGCTGCAAGTACAGCATCCTCTGTATGATCCATTGTCAAGATGAGAATCTTTGTAGTAGATTGCCCACCATTTTCCGCCTGGGAGCGTTTGAATTTACGAGTGAGTTCGATGCCATCCATGTCAGGCAAGCCGATATCTACTACCGCTACATCTGGCTTTGCCGTTTCTAAAAGTTTTAACCCTTGGGTAGCATTTGCCGCTTCCCCAATTACTTTCAATGCACTATGAGACTGTAATGCTGCTCGTAGCCCCATTCGCGTTAAGTCATGATCTTCAATTAAAATAATACTAATTTCATTCATCGCTATACTCACTCTTGCGCTGTTTGCATCTTTCAAAGTATTGCCTTTTGTAACTACTATCTATTATTTTCCCAAACTCAAGATAGATGATATTTCAACCTCTCTGCATCCACCGATAGAAATAACAAATAGTCAAAAATTTCATATTTAGATAGAGGACAAATCTAGCTGGAGATATATAGATACTTACACAAAAAGTATGAAATATTGAAACGAATGCCAAATTGCTGCTCTGTGCTGATAATTTCAGCTTTTAGTTGCCATGTTCCATTCATTCATTAATATTTTGGCTCAAACTTTAAAAAAAGCTTACGAAAATGAAAAAATTACAGTCGGTGAAAGTTGCTTTACGAAAAAGTGAACTATGGTTGCGAGCGATTTTTAATCAAACCTTTGGATTCATCCGATTGATAGAGCGAATAGAGATCCTCATAGAAGGAAATCAGGTAGCGTTAAAATTTGGTGGAATCACCAACAGGAAGGTGATTCGTAGTTCTTGGTGGCGAACTTGTTTGTCTGACTCTTCACACGATATAATACAAAATCTCTCTGCGAATCTCTCCCCTTATTAGGTTTTGAATTTTTGCCTAACTTTTGTCGGGACTCTTTCTTCAGCATTAAGACCTGGTAATTTTGCGAACATCTAGAAGTTCAATATACCTGGATAAATACTAACACAGATGTGGCGATCGCTAAGAAAATTGTCGAAATTTTAGGAGCTAGGATTACTTCAGACAGATCCACAAATAGGTATAGATAGTACTTTTTTATTTATCTGCTCTAACTAAGTTGATAGCTAAAACTATTCAAGCTTATGGTACACGATAATAGTATGCAACTCTCACCAATGACTGACGACGGTGGCTTGTTCACTCATCTACAATTGTTTTAAGCTTGGTAAAGTATTTTATTTTACTTTCTTGTAGCGGTGTCTACTTGTTAATTACTGATTTTTGGCAGAAAATTGGTCATTTGCTAGGAGTTTAGTTACCAGAGTCTGGTAAATTAACCAGATTGAAGATATAACAGACTGAATTCAACCCAAGGAAACGCCCGAAAGAATGATTAACATACTACTAATGGAGGATAACGAAGTTGATGTAATGAATCTCAAGCAGGTATTAAAGTGGATATTATGCAAAATATCTTAATCAATCAAATTACAGGTTTTAGATGTCCGAAAATCTTATATTCTTTAGTTGGATAATCTAAAAAGATAAACATTATACATCAACCTATGTTTGGCGGCGAAAATTAAAACCGATGGAAGAGACGCTGAAAATTTTGGTTGTAGACGATGACGAAGTAGACCGGATAGCAATCTGTTCTGCCCTGACTAAAGCAGGTGTTCAGATAGAATTGTCTGAAGTAGGCAATGGTAATGAAGCATTCTCTGTCTTAAGCATTACTACTTACGATTGTGTTTTCCTCGACTATCGTTTACCAGATCGGGATGCACTAACCTTGATTCAACAGCTACGTTCTTCAGAAATTAAAGTTCCTTTAGTAGTTCTAACTGGTCAAGGAGATGAAGAAATTACTCTTCAATTATTGGAAGCTGGTGCTACAGACTATCTCTCTAAGTCTAGAATATCCCCAGAAACTTTGTCGCAGGTTTTGCGGAATGTAATTCGCATTTATCGAGCGGAAATACAGGCAGATTTGGCAAATCAGCAGCTTAGAGAAACTCATGAACAACTCATTTTTAAGAACCAAGAATTGGAGAGACAACAGCAACAGATTCAACTGCAAAACTTCAAGTTATTGGAGGCATCACGTCTAAAATCACTTTTTTTGGCAACTATTTCCCACGAACTGAGAACGCCAATGAATGCGATTATTGGTTTTTCGCAAATTCTGCTGCGTCCTAAATTTGGCCAACTAACGCGCCAGCAAGCAGATATGGTTGAGCGCATTTTGAATAATGGGAAGCATTTACTGATGCTACTCAATGAAGTTCTCGATTTTTCCAAGCTGGAGGGAGGAGGATTAGATTTAAAGGCAGAAAGATTTGATATATCTAAGGTAATCAATCTCGTTGTCAGTGAAATGCGTTCCTTAGCTGATGCTAAAAATCTTTCATTGTTAGTACAAACCGATTTGCAAAATCCTTTGGTATTTAACGATCCAGTTCGTGTCAAACAAATTTTGATTAACCTGCTTTCCAACGCCATTAAATTCACAGAGTCTGGTGAAATTTGGGTTGAGGTTAAGGAACTACCTGCAAACCGAGTAGTAATTATCGTTCAAGATACAGGTATTGGCATAGCCCCCAGAGATTTTCAGCATATTTTTGAAGCATTTCGACAAGTCGATCAAACTATCACTCGCAAATATCCAGGTACAGGTCTGGGTTTGGCAATTATAGATTCGTTAGTGCGAATGATGGGCGGTAAAATATTTCTTGAGAGTAAATTGGGCATTGGTTCAAGGTTTAAAATTGAATTGCCACGTCAAATTACATTACCGACTGTAGCAGCGAATGCTCCAGCTTCACAGGCTTCACAGTTAGATAACGACGATTTTTTTTGCCCTGCAAAAAATCCTCATCAGTCATCTTCTCAAGCCAGTAAAGCACCTTATAGAATATCCTAAATTTAAAAATTACTTCCACAAAAACTGATAAAAATTTATAAACCATGTCTGTAGTTGAAAATAATAAAATTTATCATATCTTAGCAGTTGACGACACTCAAGATAATCTTATTTTGGTTCAAGCAATTTTAGAAAGTGAAGGATATAAAATTGATTTAGCCTCAGATGGAATAAAAGCTTTGCGGCAAATTGAGCAATCTCCACCCGATCTGATTCTGTTAGATGTAATGATGCCGGGAATAGATGGCTATGAAGTCACACGTCGGATTCGGAATAACCCTGCAATCTCTTATATTCCCATTCTGTTAATTACTGCCTTTCATCAATCCAGCGTTGTCGAAGGTTTGGATGCTGGTGCTGACGATTTTATTCGTAAACCATTTGATACTGATGAACTACTGGCAAGAGTGCGATCGCTATTACGTCTCAAGCATAGTTTGGACGAACAACAAAAAATGGCTCGTCAACGGGAAGATTTTGTTTCCCGTCTAACTCATGACTTGCGAACTCCTCTAGTAGCCGCCGATCGCATGTTGAATTTGTTTGAAATGGAAACATTCTGCAAAATTTCGCCGGAAATGAAACAGGCGATCGCAGTTATGATTCGCAGTAACCAAAATTTGATGGAAATGGTGAACACGCTGTTAGAAGTCTATCGCTTCGAGGCGGGTAAGAAAACGTTGAATTGGGAAGAATGCGATTTATGTGAGATATCTCAAGAAGTAGTCAGCGAACTAAGTCCTCTAACTAGTGAAAAAGGCTTAACTCTGGAAGTTGATACCCGTGAATTAGATCCACTGAGCCAAAACGCTGGTATTATCATGGGCGATCGTTTAGAGTTACGGCGAGTGTTAAATAACCTGATTGCAAATGCCATTAAATTTACAGATACGGGAGGTATAACAATCCGCATTTATGAAACATCATCTAATCCCGGAGATCCAGATTCGGTAATAATTGAGGTACAAGATACAGGATATGGGATTGCGCCAGAAGATCAGGCAACAATTTTCGAGCGATTTCGCCAAGGCAGAAATAAACGTTCAGGTAGTGGCTTAGGACTACATCTATCTCATCGCATTGTAGAAGGGCACGCAGGAACTATCAAGGTCGCTTCTGAAGTAGGGAAAGGTAGTTTATTTACTGTGCAACTACCTAAAAACGCTTAAGTTATTCTCCTTTATCACAGATTATTTTGCGGATATCTCCCAAGAAATTATATTTAAATTTTGATGTTTTTTTATGCCCTCAACAAAAATTAAATTAGCTTAAATTATATGGATTAATTACAGCAGCATTTGAGGTTAATCCAATCAGAATACTGCCAGATAACTTGCCTCTTCCAATATTTGTATACTCCCAATGGCAGATGTATTGATCGACTAAAATAACTAAATCTACTTTTGTATCATTCTATAGATAGTAGAAATAACTATTTTACGAAGTTATTATTTAACCTATTAATGCCTGAAAAACGTGTATGCACCCTGGAATCATAACCCAGGGTCTTTTTTATAAAAACTTAGATAATCTTCATATTTTCATCATTGAGCACTGTCTATCCCCATCTCAACTCTTACTAAGGTGGAGATGGACAGCGCTTAAAAAGGATTATAGAGTAAACTAAAATACAGACCGTTTTCTTGTAATGTTCTCTCATTTGAGTTGTTAACAGATACCAAAGGAATACCCCAGTCAAGACGAACGGTGAAGCGATCGCCCTGTGCCCAACGCAACCCCAGTCCAACAGCAGCTAAAGTATTGCGATCGGGATTGTCTTTACCAGAAGTATTCCAGCCAACACCAAAATCCACAAATGGGACAACTTGTAATATGCTATCTATCTGCGGTAAGCGCAGAATCGGTACTTGAATTTCCGCAGAAACAAAAGCGCCATTATCTGTTAGCAGGTAATCTTGACGGTAGCCTCGAATACTATCCTGCCCACCTAAGCCAAATTGCTCTATCGGCAGAAGTTTTGTAGATGCTAGTTGCGTATTTAAACGTAATAACAATAAGGTTTCAGCAGCTAAAAGGCGTGCCCACTGTGCTTGCCCTTGCCAAGCAAAAAAACGGCTATCGGGAGCATCTTGATTAACTGTGGCATTCAACACATCTATGCCTAAATTGAATTGAGAGCGTAGGGCAATGACTTCCCGACTGTTACGACTCGTCCATTCTTGAAAAAATCGCAATGCAGATACCCTGGTGCGTCCCTGTTCATCAGCACCAGGCGAAAGGTCAGAGGCGGGAAGCCCAAATTCTCTCTGTAGTCTCGACGAGATATCACTTTCGCGTCGGGAAGCTGTTAACCCCAGAGCGAATTCTTGTGTAGGAGTTTGGATTATTGGCTGACGGAATGTCAGTTCGTAGTAGCGAGAAGCCGATTCGATATCTAGGATGTCGAAAGGAGGCTCAATGACATTGCTCGACGTAGTGCCATAGTTGAAGGTAAGCGTTCCGTTGCGGGGATTAAGAGGCAATGTGTAACTAGCGTCAAAGGAGTTGCTACCATCAGTATTTGTATAGCCTACACTCAGACCATCTCCCAATCCGAGTAAGTTGGCTTCATTCAATCTTAACCCGCGTCGAAAACTGCCAACACTAGGCGATCGCCCATTATCAAGAACTATTTGGCCACTAAAGGTTTTTGCCTCACTGATTTTAACTTCTAACAAACTCGTACCCGTCCGCGATCCTGCTGAGAGTTCAGCAGTCACGTTTTGAATCAAAGGATTAAGTTGCAAAAGTTGCAGTGCTTCTAATAGACGCTGGCGATTCAGAGGTGGTGATGTCGCGATTGCTAGTCGGCTGCGGACATAATTCGGATTCAGCCGCCGAGTCCCAGTTACCTGAATATCTTCTAATTTACCTTCGACCACCTGAATTTTGAGAACACCAGATTGGATTGTTTGAGGTGGAATATAGGCACCAGAAGTAATGTAACCCTTTTTGACATATAGATCGGTGATTTTAGAACGTGCTTGATACACTTCAGTCAGTGAGATCGGTCGTTTGGTAAATTCAGCAGTGGCTTTGGCTAATTCTTGGGCACTGAAAACTGTGCTACCAACAACTTCAAAGCGTTCAACAACAATAGTTTGAGGAAAGTTGCCAGGGAGTGGTGCATCAGGTGTGGGAGTTGGGGCAGAGGGTGGCAATAGTTCTGCTGGTGGGGGGAGTGGTTGTGGCACTTCAGGTGAGGGAAGTGGTGAAGGTGTGGGTGGTTGGATATCCTGTGGTGGTGGTGGTGATGGTGGTGGAATTTGTTGTGATAGGGTGAAATCACTAGTTGATAATTGTCTAGTATCAACAGCCTGAGCTTTCAGTGGACTTAAAGATGTACTGCTAAGTAATAGAAACATACTCAGCGGTAAGCAGGACACTATAAGATTCTGAGGGTATTTATCAATCATCGCACTGGACTATTTTTGTCAGTAACTATGGGATTATACGGGGACTGCTTCAGATGTGAATCTTACTTCATCTTTTGTCGCTAAAGTTAATATCTTGAGCAAATCTCAATTTAAAAGCTAAATCATCTCGTAATTGCAGACTTAAAAGTATTAATGAGATATCTGGTGAAATTAAATTAATTATGCGTTGCCCGAAATCCTTGGTAGGCAAAATTTATGTAGTCAAAGGCTTCCCGTACCACTACGTGGGAGCAAGCTATGCGTAGTAGCATCTCCGTGCTTCTTTTACAGTTTAAATCTGATACCAAATTTCTGATTTAGTGTGCTGCAATCAGTGTAGGTCTTTCTCTTGTGCGTCTCTGAAAGACAAGCTTACACCGCTCATTGCAACCTCCTACCTGCTGCCTTTTTCACTGCATACCGCTTTGCTGAAACATTCCCATCAATTTACGTTTACGAGCGTGGGTTTGCATCAAGTTTTCCCGATAGCTTAACCAGTCAGCTTTCTTCCCAGATTCCAAGTAGGCATTACGCGCCTTTTTCAACCATTCAACCGCGTAATAATAGTATTCGGCTTTACCTGCATCCATAATCTTTTCGGCACGGCGACGAGCATTAGCAATCACCCAACCAGGATTATGAGGGATAGCAGCATCCATAACTCGGTGAATTAACTCTGAACAATCGGAACTTAGTTCACTAGCGATCGCAATTGCATCATCAATTAGCCCCTCATGCAAGAATATATCCACCTTGGCTGATTCTGTTCCCCAACCACTATAAGTACGGACAATTCTCAGTAGGTCTATTTTGACACTTTCCCAGTTTTCCCCAGCCAATTCTGCCATCCTTTGGTAATCCACAAAGGAGGGCTTCATTTGAAAAGCTGCCTTGATTGCTAATAAAGCAGCTTTACTATTACCCAACTCACTAGCTAAATCACTTGTCCAAATTCCCAATTCATACTGACAATTACCCGGTAAATTTAATCCACTCTGGGCTATATCTAGTGCTTGCTGTAACGCCCCCTGAATGCTGAGTGTTTTCGCTAGGGCAAAGGCTTCTTCCATTGAGTTCATCTGGGTTTGAGCAGCATCAATTGCTTCTTCCACCCTGCCTAAACGCCCCAACATTGTCAGATATTGCTGGGTTTGCCCTTCTGCTTCTGCTAAATACAGGTATTCTTGATAACGTTCTTGACGTTCGAGAATTTTCAGGCGAATTAATGCCAAATCGTCTGCATAATCTGGTACGTCTTCTTCCCAAGCTCCCCTTTCAGTAATGTTACCTTGGAGAACTTGTACCAGCGGCGGATAATCCCAACCTTGGCGTAAAGCCTCCATAACTAGACCAAAATCAGCATTCCACTCATCTTGCCAAGCTTCCAAATTTATTTGAATATCAACTTTTTCTTCTGGAGTAAGTTCGGCAATCAGAACTGCTTCACACCAAGCATTATTTAATTCCCCGACAACTTCATCATTTTCGGCCCCGTATTCGGCAACATCATCCCAATTTTCCGCACAGGTAGAGGTAATCGCTTCTAAAATAGCGATCGCATTTTCACCTTCTCCCCGTTCGCTAAAATCAACCGCAGTTTGCACTACACTTAGCAAATCTTTGCCAATCGGGTCTTCTTCGTATCCCTCCTCAAAGTAGCGCACGGTATCCTTGAGAATC
The DNA here is from genome assembly GCA_015206945.1 of Nostocales cyanobacterium LEGE 12452. GTDB lineage: Bacteria > Cyanobacteriota > Cyanobacteriia > Cyanobacteriales > Nostocaceae > Nostoc. The sequence goes on from JADEXV010000020.1 coordinate 37,358, forward strand.
TGCCGTACTTGCCGCCGAAAGGGAGCGGGATCGAGAGTATTGCGGCGCACGAATTTTATGGTTGTTTGGTTGTCAGCAGGATTCGTCATCCAACTTACATGGCGGTCAATCGCCTCAATTAGGGGGGGGTATTCTGCTACCAACTCTTGCAGCAGCCTTTGAGTTTCGATATAATTCAGGCGATTTAGTAGTTCTTCAAGGGTGGGGCGCTGCTCAATATTTTCTGAGTTACGCGCACAAACGAGCATCGTCGCGACAATGTGTTTGCACCACCCTTCATAGTCGTAGGCACAGGTGCATTTTACTGAGGTTAACCCACTGCTATCGAAATTCAGGTTGACATGATAAGGTCTAGCTTCGGTGCCCATAACATCTGCCTGAAGCCGATGACCACGTTGGATAACGGCATTGACAGCACCAGCGTTATAATATGCCTCGCCCCGCTGGAAAGATTTGGCGTTGGCATGACGGCGGATAGTAAATTCACTAATTTGGGGAATAGACATCGAGCGATCGCCTGCGTAAATCTTCTGGATCAATCCTAAATCCAGCTTAGTGTTACGCTAACGCGCTGTAAAGGAGAAAGGTGTGGAGATTCTGAATGAGACTGCAATTTCTATTCATTAACTAGCTCAGAACTGGGAATCAGCTTCATTACCCTGCAAATACTCAGTTAATTTCTTGTCGCTTTTCTGGGAAAACCAACCCATATAATGAAAATATCCATATTTTCGCCAGAAGTGAGTGAATCATAATTTTAGTTAGCAATACCCGAACCTGAAATCAGTGAACAGTCAACAGTAAACAGTCAGGGTAATGTAAGGTAAGGGATTTAGAGTTCAGCGATAAAACTGATAACTGATAACTGTTAAAAGGGTTGCGCTGATTGTCGGTCAAGTTGAGAATAAATAGGCGAAGCACACGGGGAAACTAACGTGAGTCAAGGATATGATTACGATTTAGTAATTATCGGCGCTGGTGTAGGCGGACATGGCGCAGCCTTACACGCCGTAAGTTGTGGTTTGAAAACAGCAATTATTGAAGCTGCTGATATGGGAGGAACCTGTGTTAATCGGGGCTGTATTCCTTCTAAAGCGCTGCTGGCAGCATCTGGACGTGTGCGGGAGTTACGCAATGCCCACCACCTCAAGTCACTGGGAATTCAAATTGGTAGCGTAGAATTCGATCGCGAAGCGATCGCTAATCATGCTAACGATCTCGTCTCGAAAATTCAAGGCGACTTAACCAACAGCCTCAAACGTCTAAAAGTCGATATTATCAGAGGTTGGGGAAAAATCGCTGGGGCGCAAAAAGTCTCGATCGTCGGAGACGGTGGTGAAAAAACCATCACAGCCAAAGACATTATCCTTTCGCCCGGTTCAATTCCTTTTGTGCCTCCAGGGATTGAAGTAGACGGCAAAACTGTCTTTACCAGCGATCAAGGCGTTAAGTTGGAGTCGCTACCAGACTGGGTAGCGATTATTGGCAGTGGTTACATCGGCTTAGAATTTTCTGATATTTACTCAGCTTTGGGTTGTGAAATCACCTTGATTGAAGCCCTAGATCAGTTAATGCCAGGATTTGACCGCGATATTGCCAAACTAGCCGAACGGGTGCTAATTACTCCCCGCGATATTGAAACGAAAGTCGGGATATACGCCAAAAAAGTCATTCCCGGTTCACCTGTGGTGATTGAGTTAGCAGATTTCAAAACCAAAGAAGATGTAGATGTCATCGAAGTCGACGCTTGTTTGGTGGCTACGGGACGCATCCCGGCGACCAAAAATCTTGGTTTAGAGTCTGTGGGTGTGGAAGTCGATCGGCGGAATTTTATCCCAGTAGACGATCGCATGGCAGTACTATCAGCAGGTGAAGTCGTGCCGCATTTGTGGGCAATTGGCGACGCTAATGGGAAGATGATGTTAGCCCATGCTGCTTCTGCTCAAGGCATCATCGCGGTAGAAAATATAGTTGGGAGGGAAAGAATAGTAGACTATCGCAGCATCCCCGCAGCGGCATTTACCCACCCAGAGGTCAGCTATGTAGGCTTAACTGAAACAGCAGCTAAGGAGTTGGGACAAGCCGAAGGATTTGAAATCGCCACAAGCAGGAGTTACTTCAAAGGAAATTCCAAAGCGTTGGCAGAAAATGAAGCCGACGGTATTGCCAAGGTGATATATCGCAAAGACACCGGAGAAGTCTTAGGAGTCCACATTTTCGGACTACACGCCTCAGACTTAATTCATGAAGCGTCAGCTGCGATCGCCAACCGTCAATCTGTCCACAATCTTGCACATCTAGTTCACGCCCACCCGACACTTTCGGAAGTCCTAGACGAAGCTTATAAACGAGCTATTTAGTCATTTGTCCTCTGTCATTTGTCCTTTGTCAATAAACAAGGACAAATGACTAATGACCAATGACCAATGACCAATGACCAATGACCAATGACCAATGACCAATGACCAATGACCAATGACTAATCATGCAAATCCGTCGCCGTTCACCTAACCCAGCTATTGATGTATCGATATTGCGTTATCAGGCTGTCGTGCCTGATGCAGCACCAAACCACATCTTGGAAGAAATTGTCTGGCAGAAAGAAGTAGAATATGACCAAATGCGGGAAAAAGTTCCTTTGCAACAATTGCTGAAACAGGTAGTGACTGCGCCGCCAACCCGTGATTTTGTCGCCGCCTTGCGCCAAGGTAAGACTAAGCCAGCATTGATTGCCGAAGTTAAAAAAGCTTCACCTAGTAAAGGTGTTTTACGAGAAGATTTTGACCCAGTAGCGATCGCCCTGTCTTATCAGCAAGGTGGCGCTAGTTGTCTTTCTGTGCTGACAGATGTCAAGTTTTTTCAAGGTAGTTTTGAAAACTTAGCCAAGGTTCGGGCTGCCGTAGATTTGCCCCTACTGTGCAAAGAGTTTGTCGTTTATGCTTATCAGATATACTTGGCGCGGGTTCAGGGTGCAGATGCTATTTTGTTGATTGCGGCTATTTTGAGCGATCAAGATTTGAAATACTTCCTCAAAATTGCTAACAACCTGAAAATGGCAACCTTAGTTGAAGTCCATAGTTTGGCAGAACTTGACCGTGTGTTAGCTTTAGATGGGGTCTCCTTAGTAGGAATCAATAATCGCAATTTGGAAGATTTCTCTGTCGATCTGCAAACTACTTGCCAACTTTTGGCTGCAAGGGGTAGACAATTGCAAGAGAAAAATATCCTTGTTGTCAGCGAGTCAGGACTACACAACCCAGAGGATTTGAGTTTAGTGGTGACAGCAGGTGCATCTGCTGTACTCATTGGAGAATCTTTGGTAAAACAACCAGATCCCGGCGCTGCGATCGCTCGTATATTACCGAGTAATTTTTGAAAGAAACACCTCACCTGCCCTAAAAGGTGCAGGGCTGCACATAATAGTTGAGCAATTGGGCACACTATGTGTATACACCCAGCACTTTGCTATCAAATATCATCAATATCTTTGCCAAATCTTCATTGCTAATCAAATCAAAGCCATAAGCAACTAGTTATTTATTATGTAACAATTTATTAACAAGAAAAAACTGTGATTAATACAAAATCCCAAATATGAAATCAAAATTTAACTTCATGGAGCAAATTCCTCTACCTTCGCCTATTCACTACGAACTGATACTTCAACTCTTAGAAAGACAAACTATGTTAGCGGTAAATGATAACCCAGATTTACGGCATCAGGTGAATCAGCTAATTATTACTCTCCGTAAAGCTGCTGTACAGCAAAAGCGACTAGAAGAAATTTGCGAGTTTTCCTCTGTAACTATCGATCACCGTTGGTCAATCAACCATCATAACGATAGCAAAGTTGTTGTCCCCGATTGAAAAAGATTGTCATCTTTATAAGATTTTAGTTCAGAGAAAGTTCATCTTGATTTAGACAAAACTGTAGATCGGTTAAAATAAAATATTGATGAGATTCTCTCTCGAATTTGACGAAAGATGAAATACAACAGCATTGATGAACTCCTCAGAAATAATCAGGCTTGGGTTGCCGAAAAGCTAGCTCTAGATCCAACTTACTTTCAAGAATTATCTAACGGACAAACACCACCTTTTCTATACATTGGGTGTTCTGATAGTCGTCTGGCATTAACAAAATTTACCCGTACTGAACCAGGAGAGTTATTTGTACATCGTAATATTGCCAATCAAGTTTCTCTAACGGATATAAACTTTTTAGCCGTTTTAGAATACGCAATTCTACACCTAAAAGTGGAACACATTATCGTTTGTGGTCACTACGATTGCGGAGGAATTAAGGCAGCTTTAGAAGGGAGAACTATTGGAATTCTTGATAACTGGGTCAATCCAATTCGGGAACTGTATTTAGAGAAACAAGAAGAAATTGACGCCTTGCCAACAAGAGAAGAACGTCTAAATCGCTTGGCTGAAATCAATGTTGTGGCACAAGTGAAAAATCTTTACCAAACTTCCATCATGCGTCTAGTACTCCATGAGCGAAAAGCACCTATGGTTCACGGCTGGGTACTAGATATACGGACTGGGTTAATCAAAGATTTAAATGTTTCAACTGTGCAATGGCAATTGCACATCTGCCCCTTGCTTCTAGAGTTTAGACTTTATGCCATGTTAAAAAGTGAGAGTTAATTCGGTATTTTCCCCCACACAAAAGCTTACATTAAAGACTTGATAAATATTGTTTTTACAACTTTTATCTTAGATATCGGGTTTTATTGTGTAGTATTTATGTATATTTAAAAAATAAAATAGTATTTTTAGAGATTTTTGTTTAATTAAAGTTACGAATACAAAGTAGTTAATTTTATAAACTTTTTTATAGAGGCAATTCATGAATTGCCTCTATAACAATCACTAACACAGATATTGGTACGCTTAACCTACTTCTACAAAGAATTATTTCTTAGAAATTATCCACACTGCATGAATAATCCCAGGAATGTAACCAAACAGCGTCAAAAGTATATTAATCCAAAAGTCTATACCAAAACCTACTTGTAAAAAAACTCCCAAAGGCGGCAGGAAAATGGCACACAGAATCCGAACTAAATCCATTTAAACCTCCTGTTAATCTCAGAAAAAACAGCTTGTTGGCAAACTAATTTACCACTGTTCAAGCATATTTGTACCTCTCAAAGATAACATTACCTCTCTTAATCTAGATAACGGTTTTAGATACGGTAAACCGCACTCAAGATTAGCCACCGCTAATTTTGGCTTTGTAACCTAACTTGGTCAAAATCTCGACAATTTTCTGTTTGTGTTCGCCCTGAATTTCAATTTCGTTGTCTTTAAGTGTCCCACCTGTCCCACACTGGGTTTTCAACTGCTTCACCAAATCTGCTAAAGTTTCGGGTTTGGCTTGAAAACCGCTAACGACTGTGACGGTTTTGCCTTTGCGTCCTTTGCGGGAAGCTTGTACTTTCAGATTTTGTTGTTGTGGGGGTAGTTCTGGAATCGGTCTTTCTGTGGCGGCGGAGTTGTCATTGCCAAATTCGCGGTAGACAAAGCTTTTGTCAGAAGATTGAGACTTGGAAGAAGACATAAAATGAATGTTTAAGAAAAATTTCAAAGGCAGTGGAAACTTCTACGCAACCATTCTGCTGGGATACAATTTCTAGGCTAACATTACACATCCATACATCATAACCAAACTGACGTAATACTTAAACTGATTCAGGAAAATGGCTTGTCTATATCTATAATTAAACCTAATCTTACCTAAACCATCTCAAACTCTAATTGATGACTCTTGAGAAAATCATGGGTGAAATGATCCACTATATTGGTATCAGCTAGTTCCAAATTATAAAAATCCACAGCTTCATGGTCAAAATGGGGGCCAGCGTGCCAAGTACCCTCGTGTAGCTTGATAAAACAATTTCCCGGAACGCGGAAAGCAGCAATATCTTCTAATGCTGGTTCATTCACATCATTATGAGGAGGACAAACTGCAATTAACCAATCCTTCCCTTCCAAGGAACCCAGACATTGAGTGCATTGCACATGGCGAGTAATTTTGTGGAACTTTCGCCCTATCTTCTCCAACCGCATAATATAAAATCGTGGAATCCCGTTTTGCAGGTTTAACTGGGCATCCTCCCCATCATAAGTTTTGCCATCAAGACTTGCAAAAATAACCTGTCCATAAGGTCGAAAGTTTTCAGAAGTCACCCATTGTACCTGCAATTGTTGCACTGTCTTTGGTGTACTCATATCAAATCTTTAAAAGGGATTATTTAGGTTTATTTTCCCCCAGAATGACTTAATTTTATACAGCCATTATGGTGACTTCCTAAGTTTCAATGCCTTAAATTATGAAAAAATAACTTTAGCTAGCTAGATAACTACGTACTTGTTCCTTTTGGCGTCGGAGGAGACTGAGAGCTTTTTGTTCTATCTGACGCACGCGTTCCCGGCTAATACCCATGCGATCGCCAATCTGTGCTAAAGAAAGTTCATACCCATCAGTTAGACCAAAGCGCAGGGTTAATATTTCTCGTTGCTGGGGAGACAGCTTTGCCAATAAGTCTTGTAAGTCTTGGTGGAGAGATTCTTCAACGGCATAATCTTCAGGAGAAGGGCCATCATCCTCCAATATGTCCTGCAATTCTGTATCTTGTTGTTCACCAACTCGTGCCTCTAGAGAGAAAGGTTGACGGGCTAAGTACAAACACTCTCGAACTTGGCTAGGTGTCAAAGATAAGGCAGTGGCAATTTCAGCAGTAGTAGGAACGCGACCCAACTGTTGAGATAATTCTCGCTGCACCCGTTTAATTTTGTTCAGTTTCTCAAAGACGTGGATAGGTAAACGAATTGTACGTCCTTGTTGAGCGATCGCCCGTGTAATTCCTTGACGAATCCACCAATAAGCGTAGGTAGAAAACTTGTAACCAAGAGCGGGATCAAATTTATCCACCCCTCGTTCTAAACCTAAAGTACCTTCTTGAATTAAATCCATAAATTCTAGGTTCCGGTGCTGGTATTTCTTTGCCACAGCTACCACTAACCGGAGATTAGCCTGAATCATTTTCTGTTTGGCCTGGTGTCCTAAATTTAGCTGTTGCTCTAGCACCTCCACACTTAACTCCACCCGATCTGCCCATTCTGGCAGCGTGGGTTCGTAGTTTAATGTCACAGCCAATTCTTCCTTAGCAGCTAATAAATTCATCATCTGCTGCACGTGTTGGGCAAAAATAACCTCTTGTTCGCGAGTCAACAAATCTACACGCCCGATCTCTTGCAGATAACTACGCACAATATCATCTGTAGCTCGAGGCTTTTTATCTGCGGCTAAACTTTTTTTCTTCGTTTTTTGAACTTCGGTATGTGGAGATGTTAAGTTGCTCATGGTTATTTGCTCCTCTGTAACCTCATCAATTTATTGGTATCAAGTCTAGATATTCAGACCCACAGCCATTTCACACTGCTAATCGATAGATATTTTGCAAAAGTACTTAACACCCCATCCCTTAATTTCCTCCCCGCTTTTGGAGAGGGGAGACAAAGCTACGCTTTGGCGGGGTGGGGTTCTTAATTTGTAATTTATGCAAGAGGTCTAATCAATTTGCAACACTGATGAATTCTGGTCTATGATACATTACAAGTTAATTGTTGGAGATAATAAACCCAAAATCAACCTACTCCTTAATAATAACATCATCGTCAGTCACAAATCAATTACCTAAAGTATCATTAGCATATCCTTTAAAGTAATTACATTCTTTTATCATTGATTTTTGCATATTCTAAAATACAATTAACAATTAAATTTAGTCTAGTTATCCAATGCGGTTCCTAGAAAAAGTAAAAAATACCAAGCAAAAATTCCATTATCTAAGAGCAAGTTATTAATAGCAAGTCTTAAAATATCACGAAAAGTTAATTTATTGAAGTGTTAATAGTCTGCTTATCAATGGATGTAGTCCCATTAAATGAAAACTCATTAAATATAAAATATCCCTTTCTTACCTCATTTTTTTTGTAATACAATCTAACCATATCAAATCAGGTACATAGTGGGCGATCGTTAAATATGAAAGAAAGAACTTATTCTGCTACCCCTCTTTAATAACAGCTTTCCTTTAAGAATCTGGTCAAATACTTAGTGATTAGGCATCTGGTGAAATTAATTATGCAGTATCCAGAACACTTGCATAGACTAGCAATGCTACATCTGTACATTCATTCTGACTCATATCTCTTTCCTGGGACTTAGGATAATCAAGAAAACGCAGATATCTGTGACAATTGCACTTGTGTCATAATTGTATGCAGACATCTGCATTGGATGCGGTATTATCAACTTGATTACTCCTAGAGAAATTTTATGCAATAAAAGTACTAACAGTGGTAACACTAACATCAAGGATGATACTTGGCAAGATAGCAACACCCGCGATCGCCACTAAATATCTTATTGAAGCGATAAAGAGTTTTGTTTAGAGGTGGTTAGTTAATTGTTATGGGGCATAAGGGTAGTTAATTGTTATAGAGCATAGCTTGAATAACCAGATTCCTCACTTCTTGGAAAGGTCAAAAATAGCCTGAGACTTCTAACGAAGCAACATCTTATAGCTTTCTCGCTTACTAGTTTCCACTTTAATTTGACACCAAATCATATTTGTATATATACAGATGATTGACTTATTGCAAATATTTTTGGGAAGATGGTGCTATATTAAAGTTTTAGTCTAACTCTTCAATCATAACTTTAATAGATATTGGTTGAGAAAAGCATTCACCTCATTGGCGCATAACCCGACATTAACTATTTTTCCTGCTTTTCTAAGGATGTCTAATCCTTGACCATTATTGCGCGGGTCTGGATCAAGTATAGATACATATATTTCATGTATCTGGAAATCTTCAGCGATCGCTAAAGCACATGCAGGCGTACGTCCATGAAAAGAACAAGGTTCAAGAGTTACATACATTTTCAACAAGTGGAAAGCTTTGTCTTGAATCTGTTTAAGTGCGTCAGCTTCAGCATGGTGTTTTCCTGGTGCTTGCGTGTATCCTTGAGCTACCATCTCTTGGCCATATACGATCGCACAGCCTACTGGTGGGTTCGGCAAACATTCCGGCAAAGCTTTTCTGCTTTGAGCTAAAGCAGCCAGCATAAATATTTCATCCATATTTGAGCGTAAATTCTCTAGATAAATTACACTACCAAGAATTAGCTATTTATTGTTAAAAAAGTTCCTATATCAAAATTTAGTAACTGTCACCCGAATACCAGAATCCAGTTTAGGAACCTTGAGATACTCAATTGGTTCAGTACTTTGAGTCTTGGTTGGCTGCTGACATTGCTTAAAAAAAGCACTTGGGTTATTGATGAACTCAAGCGGGTTAATTTTTTGGCATCCTCGCTCCTGCATCAGCGAAATTGATTCAGCAGCTTGTTTTGGATTATTAGTCTGTCCGATAAAATTGCTCCATGTAGCGTTAATCGTAGCCGGTTCTGTCAATAAAACTCCAACCCGATCGCGATCGTCTATTGTTATAGGAACATTCTCTTGGTTAGCATCTGCTCTCTGACTGAGAGTGAGTGCGCTAATCACAACGGCTAAGATAATAGAAAAGAATTTCATAATTCAATCTCTCAACATTTAATGTCAGTTTAATAATTACAATTGCCTAGATCCAAAAACAAAGAAATAGGAGACTAGCTTGAGTACTTCAGATTAACACAGGTAATAATAAATATAGCCAAACTTCATGAAAAATATAGTGAAATCTAGTAAAATATGACTGAAGTTTGCCTACCTTGAACAATTTACTTGAGCTATTTGTCTGGTTAATTGAGATAGTAGCTGGATTTCCGCTGTCTTGTACTAGTCTGATGCAAACTAATTTATTGCTCTAACCACGCTGTCATTTGATACTCCTTTGTTAGGCTACGTTAAATTCAAGCTGGATAGGGTTGAAGATTAAATTTTGTGTAAATTAATTTTGTCTTATTACTTGTCTTCTAATCATTTGTACCGACTTAACTACCTGTACTAAGTCGGTCAGCGCAAAAAATTGTCGTAGGTAGCAAGCGATCAGACAGGAGGGAGCAGTAAAGATTAAACTGATTGTGAGTCCTTATAGGTTCGATACTCAAATCATGTAATTTTATGATTGCCAGTCCCGTATTATTCCCATTGACTATTATTCAGAGCAAGAATTCATTGTTAGTTAAAGTTTTGAAGTATCTTACGTAAATATCCATTTAGTCTTTCTAAGTATCTCCTTTCAGTGTCCAAAGCCTATCCCCGAAGTGCTTACATTGCTTATAGACTGGCACAATTGAACTATTCCTTACCTGAAGGAATTAACCCCTCTTCTCTTTTAAAAATCAGCAAACCGAGAGTGAATACATTAGTATTTTGTATAAATTTTTTGTAAAGTTATTAAATTCAGTGTTCTTACATAATATGATAGTGATTGTTAGGTTACTAATCAATACTTGCGTTAGTAGTAACACAAAACTAAGTTAATAAAAATTAAGCCCCAAAAATGGAAAGCAACTAAATCAGGGATAAAATTGTCAGTTATCCTGGCTTTGCTGTCAGTAAAATATCAATCTAAGTTAACATTGTGACTTGCCAAACTATTAGTTAACTTCCGATATTGAATAACCTCAGCAATAAGGTATTAGCTAACAATCAACCCAAATATTAATATCACAAGTAAACTACAGTGTTACTGTATTCAAAATTGTGATAACAATCTGCTGTAAGTAAATAGTCTTTTTTATAAAATTTTACATATATTATGACGATGGAATCTTTACCAAATTTTGAAGAAGTAAATATTCAGAAATACCTAGAAGTTATTCAACGGCGTTGGCTACCTCTAGTTGGAATTTTCGCCATATCTGTTAGCCTTGGATGCTTGTATGCATTTTCACTAAAACCTTCATACAAGGCAGAAGGAAGTTTGATGATTAAAACAAATCGCTCTTCTTCACTCACGGGCTTACCGGATGACATAGGACGCCTAGAAGCTTTGAATGTGAACGACAATCCCCTGGAAACTCAGGTGAGAGTTATTGGATCAAATCCAGTAATTGAGAAAACGATTAATTCCCTCAACCTTAAAGATAGTCGAGGCAAACTGCTCTCGATTCCCGACTTGGCAAAACAACTAAAAATAGAAGGAATTAAAGGCACTGATGTTGTACAACTTTCTTATAAAGGCGGTAATCCAGAACTAGCTGCCAAAATCGTTAATGAAGTTATTGACAGTTATATCGATCTAAATATCAAGGCTAATCAGAATGAAGCGCGGACAGCCAAACAGGTTCTTGTAACGGAAGTACCTAAAGCTGAGGAAGTTGTCAGAAGAGCCGAATCAAAACTGCGGGTATTTAAAGAAACGAATAAAGTTGTTGTCCTAGACCAAGAAGCAGCCGCAGCAGTCGATACAATTTCTAAGTTAGGAAACCAAATTTCTCAAGCTTTAGCTCAACTAGATGATGTGAAGGGTCGTCTAGAACAGTTAAGCAGTGAAGCTCAGGTAAATTCACGGCAAGGTGTAATCGAATCTGAATTGAGTCAAGCACCTGGAGTCCAGAAAGTGCTTGCTGAACTCCAACAAACAGAAAGCACGCTAGCAATAGAGCGAACTCGTTTTGCACCTGAACACCCTACAATTACTAACTTAGAAGAAAAAGTCGTAGCTCTTAAAAACTTGCTAAAAGAGCGGACAGGACAAGTAGCTGGTGGAGCGCAGATAACACAGGGAAGTTTACAGGTAGGACAACTGCGGCAAAGCCTAATTGCAGATATTACTCGTGCCCAGGCAGAACGGGTTGGTCTAGAGAGACAAATTGCCACACTCAAACAACAGCAAAATGCCTATATCAAACGAGCAAATAATTTGCCAAGGCTAGAACAAAGTCAACGAGAGCTAGAACGGAAACTGCAAGCAGCTCAAACAACTTACGAAACACTCTTAAAGAAACGCCAAGAGATTGATATTGCACAGAACCAAAAAATTGCAAATGCTCGTGTTATTTCCTATGCTTTAATCCCTGATAAAGCAGAAGGGCCTCGGAAAATGCTGTTTGTTGTTGGTGGAGCAGGAGTTGGTTTTTTCTTAGGTATCATTATCGCCTTTACTTTAGACTTGATAGACCGCTCGGTGAAAACCGTCAAAGAAGCCAAAGAAGTCTTGAGATACAGTGTTTTGGGAGTGATTCCTACACAAAGTAGAAATGGTAAAGATCATTCTTCTATACCAGGACTTGATAGAGCTATTCCCAAAATTATTGGCAGAGATATTCCTTACTTCCCTGTTGGTAATGCATATCAAATACTACAAGTAAACTTGAAGTTCCTCTGTTCTGATAAACCGCTCAAAAGCATTGTAGTTACAAGTTCCGTTGCCAAAGAAGGAAAGTCTGACGTATCTGCAAATTTAGCTGTGACTATGGCTCAAGCGGGTCGTAGGGTGTTGTTGGTGGATGCAGATATGCGTCATCCCATACAGCATCATATCTGGGGGCTAACAAATACAATTGGGCTAAGTAATATCATAATTAATCAAGCTTCTTTAGATACAGTTGTTCAGGAAGTAATGCCTAATCTGGAAGTTCTCACTTCTGGAGTTTTGCCTCCAAATCCAGTGGCAATGCTAGATTCTCAACGTATGGCAACATTAATTAATAACTTTGGAAGAGATTACGATCTTGTAATCTTCGATACTCCTCCACTGTCAGGAATAGCAGATGCTGCTGTTTTAAGCACCTTGACTGACGGTATCTTATTAGTCGTTCGTCCTGGAGTGGTTGACTTGAACAGTGCAAATGCAGCTAAAGAGTTTTTAACTCAGTCAGGTCAGAAGGTATTAGGGATAGTCATCAATGGTGTAAATACTAAAAATGAACCTAATAATTATTTTCATAACACTAAAAAACGACAAATTGAACAAGATTTGGTATCTTCTAGCAGTTTAACTAAATTTCGCAAAGAGCATTAAGTTCTCTTAAAAAATGTAAAAACTACCATCACTACAACCATCTAAACCCAATTTTGTGACTGTAGGAATAATGGATAAAACTAAAATCAGAACTTCTTGTTTAATTAATAATTACAATTATGCTCCATTTCTCTCTGAAGCAATTGATAGCGCTTTAAATCAAACAGTTAAATTTGATGAGATTATCATTGTTGATGACGCATCCACAGATAATTC
>JADEXV010000375.1 GCA_015206945.1 Nostocales cyanobacterium LEGE 12452
GAGTAGGGGAGAAGGAAGTATTTTCTCTTCTGCCTCTGTGCCCCTCTGTTCCCTCTGCTCGGATTCTCTTGGCTGATGACAACGCAGATATGCGCGATTATGTTAAGCGGCTATTAAGTCAGCAGTATGAGGTGGAATCAGTGCCGGATGGTTTGGCTGCTTTGGATTCGGCTCGCGGACGTGTCCCAGATTTAGTACTGACAGATGTGATGATGCCTGGATTAGATGGCTTTGGACTGCTGCAAGCATTACGAGCCGATCCGCTGACGCAAAAAGTTCCCATCATTCTATTGTCGGCACGGGCAGGGGAAGAAGCACGGGTGGAAGGGTTAGAAGCGGGAGCCGATGATTATCTGATTAAACCTTTCTCTGCCCGTGAATTGTTGGCGCGGGTAGAAGCAGCCTTAAAAATGGCTCGTCTCCGCCAAGAGGCAATGGAACGCGAGCAAGGGTTGCGAATTGAAGCTGAGGTCGCCAAAGCACACCTAGAGACTGTTATCGCTGGTATTCAAGACCAGTTCTTTGTGTTGGATCGAGAGTGGCGTTATAGCTTTGTCAATGAACGGGTAGCAGATGTTGTTGGCATCCCAAAGGAAGAGTTGCTAGGTAAGATCGTTTGGGAAGTGTTTCCCGATATAGTTAAAAGCGAGTTTCATACCCAGGTTCATCGGGCGATCGCCCAAAACACCGTTGTTCAATTTGAATACTTTTATGCGCCTTGGCAGCGCTGGTTTGAGAACCGCGTCTACCCCTTTGGAGAGGGAGTAAGCATTTTTGTTACAGAGATTAGCGATCGCAAACAAGCAGAAAAAGCCCTTCGGGAAAGCGAAGAAAAGTTCCGCAACATGGCTGACAATGCCCCCTTCATGGTTTGGGTAACAGACAGCAATAGCCAATGCACCTATCTCAGTCAAAGCTGGTACGATTTTACAGGTCAAAGCGAGGAAATGGGTCTGGGATTTGGCTGGTTAAATTCTGTGCATCCAGAAGACTATAATGATGCCAGGAATGTTTTTCTGGAAGCTAGTAGCAGTTACTCGGCCTTCCGTATGGAGTACCGTTTGCGGCGCAAAGATGGCAAATATCGCTCTTGCATCGATGCCGCGAATCCGTGGTTTGGGGTGGACGGTGAGTTTAAAGGTTACATCGGTTCAGTCATTGACATTACCGAACGCAAAGTCGCAGAAGCCGAACGCGATCGCCTCCTAGAACTTGAGCAAGCTGCCAGAACTGAAGCCGAAAGAGCCAACCGAATTAAAGATGAGTTTCTGGCGGTGCTTTCCCATGAATTGCGATCGCCTCTGAATCCGATTCTTGGTTGGGCGAGACTCTTGCAGACTCGTGAATTTGACGCAGTAGCTCTGAAGAAAGCGATCGCAACTATCGAGCGGAATGCTCAATTACAAGCTCAACTAATTGAAGATTTGCTCGATGTCTCTAGGATCTTACAAGGCAAGCTCAACCTGAAGATGTTACCCGTCAACCTAATACTGGTGATTGAGGCGGGATTAGAAACAGTCCGTTTGGCAGCAGAAGCTAAAAATATTCAAATTCAGACGATGCTGGATGCTTCTTTGGGGCAAGTTTTGGGTGATTCTGGCCGTTTACAACAAGTTATTTGGAATCTCTTATCGAATGCCGTTAAATTCACTCCGGAAGGAGGAAAAATTGATATTCAACTAGAGTGCGTTGACGCTCAAGCTCAGATTACCGTCAGTGACACAGGTAAGGGAATCAGCCCTGAGTTTCTACCTTATGTGTTTGAATATTTTCGTCAAGCTGATGGCACGACAACCCGAAAATTTGGTGGATTGGGATTAGGGTTAGCAATTGTGCGTCATTTGATCGAATTACATGGCGGCACGGTTTGGGCAGAAAGTTTAGGTGAAGGGCATGGAGCTATTTTCCGGGTTAGGATACCGCTAATTAAAAAAGATTTAACCCCAAAACAACCCATAATTATTACTGCATTAAATCCTTCTTCTTCAACTGAAATCCTTGCAGGCATCCAAATCTTAGTTGTGGATGACGACGATGATACCCGTGAATTCCACGCATTTGTGCTAGAGCAGGCTGGAGCAATGGTGACAGCAGTGACATCAGCAAAAGAAGCACTGCAAATTTTGGCAGAGTCAGAACCAGATATGCTGCTTAGTGATATTGGGATGCCAGAGATAGATGGCTATATGCTGATGCGTCAAGTTAAAGCATTGCAGGCAAACCAAACTAAACAAATTCCCGCGATCGCTTTAACTGCTTATGCCGGAGAAATCAATCAGCAACAAGCACTTGAATCAGGATTTCAAAAGCATCTATCCAAACCCGTCGAACCAGATGAGTTAGTCAAGGCAATTACAACTCTCATTGGTAGAAGTGGAAATGTCTGAGTATTCAGTTGCGGTGTATAAACCGTGTAAATGTATACCGTAGCCCAAAATTGGGAGAGTGATTTAGGGTGAGGGCTTTTGATTTATGGCTTAATGTATTAACTTGTTTCAAATATTTTGTTATTTCTTGAGATAGCTTTATTCTTCAAAAGATATATTTACACTGAATTAATCTAGTTAAAAGCTGTTCCTAATCTAGCTAATTTTGCCTTTATTTCGTAACTTAAATTGTTAATAATCTAACTCATAATTTTGTTGCTTAATTGCACAAGATATATCGGCAAATACTTGAAACTTCAGTATAAATTTTAGTATGTGTTGCTAAGTTGCTTACTCAGCTAAATTATTCCGTTTATTTAACTCATCAAATCTTCACGTATTTGAAGTATAGTTTATCTTTTACACTAAAAATAGTGGGAATAATAGAATACATCGGATTGAGCAAATTCAAATTATTTAGCTATGAGCCAAATATGTCCTATCTCCAAAACCTGTGCTTGTCGCAATGTTGCACGCTGCCGGATTCAGGAGTCAGGCAGGCTCTTTCTCTGGTTTCCCGTTTCACACACCCTGATAAAAGTCACCTCCTATCTACAGCAGTTTGCCCTTGAGTATGAACTGATGCACGAGCGACCAGGTTTGAGTTTGAATTGTAAACCCGGACAGTCCCTAGAAATTGCTCGTAATCTGGCCAAACTACTTGCACCAAGAGAATTAAAAGAGACGCAAGTCCTTTTCATTCAAGGTACTGTCCAACCTCAACTCCATGATTTTAGTGACATAGCCTCATTACAACGCTTCATTAAGTTGAACCAATCCGACTGGCTGGTTGAAATGCTGGCAAAAGAACGATTTACCAGTTACTTCCAACCAATTGTTTCAATTAAAGATACATCGCAAATTTTTGGGTATGAATCGCTCTTGCGAGGGCTGGATGAAGAAGGCAATTTAGTCCTACCGACACCAATTCTAGAGTTAGCAACTGAAGCCGGACTCCTACCACAAATCGATCAAGTTGCTCGTCTCAGCACAATCACTCAATTCAGCCGCTATCAAGTGAATGGACACATCTTCATCAATTTCGCACCAACGTCACTTTATGACCCAGCTTTTTGCCTACGTAGTACGGTAGAGGCAATTGATAATGCCGGAATTTCCCACGAGCGCGTTGTTTTTGAAGTCGTAGAGTCAGACAACCCTCAAGATTTAGCCCACCTTAAGGCAGTACTTCAATACTACCGGAATGCTGGATTTTTAGTCGCTCTTGATGATCTCGGTTCTGGCTATTCCAGCCTCAACTTACTGCATCAGTTACGTCCAGACTTTATCAAGCTGGATATGGAGTTAATTCGAGATGTACATCAAGACCTTTACAAAGCTTCGATTACCGAGAAGCTTCTAGAGATTACTCAAAAGTTAAACATCCAGACTGTCGCTGAAGGAATTGAGTGCATTGAGGAACTAAACTGGCTGCGAGAACGAGGTGCAAATTTTGCTCAAGGCTATTTGATTGCTAAACCCAGTGCAGCGCCTGTCACTACAACCCCTTACTTTGAGCAGATCGCATTAACTGTAGCATCGACACACTCTCAGCAAGTTGAGCAGCGTGTCCAACACCAAAGCGAGTCTGAGCGAATTGTTGCGGCTGTGACGCAGCGCATTCGCCAATCCTTGGAGTTAGACGAGATTTTGCAAACCACAGCAACGGAAGTGCGACAACTGTTTGAGGTAGACCGAGTGCTGATTTACCAGTTTGAGCCAGACTGGAGTGGGTTAGTTGCTGTCGAATCCTTAGCAGAAGGGTGTATGTCGATTTTTGGATTTCACGTTATGGATACCTGCTTTAAATCCACGCGTGCAGCGTACTATCAACAAGGTAACACCAGAGCGATCGAAGACATCGAAAATGCCGGTCTATCACCGTGTCATATTGACCTCCTTAGAAGTCTGCAAATCCGGGCAAATCTTGTTGTACCTATTTTGCAGCAAGAGCGTTTGTGGGGACTATTGATTGCTCACCAATGCCGTCAGCCCAGACAATGGCAGCAATCAGAGATTAACTTGTTTAACCAGTTAGCAGGTCAAGCTGCGATCGCTATTCAGCAATCAGAACTTTACCACCAATTACAACAAGCAAACCAGGAATTACAGCGCCTTGCCTGTTCTGATGGTCTAACCCAAGTGGCAAATCGACGCTGCTTTGATGACACATTAAACACGCAGTGGCAATGGTTGGCACGAGAGCAAGGTTCCCTATCTTTGATTTTGTGTGATGTCGATTACTTTAAGCTTTACAACGATACGCATGGACATCTGGCAGGAGATGATGCACTTAGACAGGTTGCTAAGGCAATCTCTCAGACAGTTAAACACCCCGCTGATTTAGTCGCTCGTTATGGCGGAGAAGAGTTTGCAGTTATTTTGCCGAATACTGATATTGAAGGGGCCATTGCAGTTGCAAGAGATATTCAGATCAATGTTAGTGCATTACAAATGCCTCATCCCCATTCTCAAGTCAGTGAATTCATTACCCTAAGTCTTGGTGTGGCAACCATCACTCCTCATAGCCAATTATCTCCTGCAACCTTAATTGCTGCTGCTGACCAAGGACTCTACCAGGCAAAAGCACAAGGAAGAAATTGTGTGGTGCAGATGGATTGTAAGAATGCTGATGCTAAATAATCCTCAGCGATCCTAAATGAGTTGTGAAAATGCGTGATGTCCAGATCCCCGACTTCTTCAAGAAATCGGGGATCTAATTTTTCACGAATGATTTAGGATTGCTATATCAGCATCGCTTAA
>JADEXV010000376.1 GCA_015206945.1 Nostocales cyanobacterium LEGE 12452
GGTATCTCATCAAGATAAATTTCCCTGCAAATCAGTATGTTAATGAAAACTAAAGTCACTTTGTACTTAAATCATAATTTTAGCGATCGCACCTTTTTGTCCGATCTCACCAAATCGCGTTGCTCCCAACCGCCAGATATAGTGATTAATAATGCGGCAATTACTAATTACCCAGCACCTTTGTGGGAAATACCATCCAAAGAATTTTCCGATTTAATAGATATCAATATTAAAGGAGTAGTGAATATAATTCGCCATTTCGTACCAGCAATGGTGAAAAACAAACGGGGTATTATTGTTAACTTTAGTTCTGGCTGGGGACGTTCTACTTCAGCCCAAGTTGCACCATACTGTGCTTCCAAGTGGGCAATAGAAGGATTAACTCGTTCTTTGGCGCAAGAATTGCCGACTGGTATGGCAGCCATACCACTCAATCCAGGGATTATTCATACTGATATGCTCTCTATTAGCTTTGGAGAAGAAGCTGCTAATTATACACCCGTGTCTGATTGGGTATTGAAAGCTGTGCCATTTATTCTCAAGTTAAAACCCAAAGATAACGGGATTCCCTTGACTGTACATTAATGTGAGTTCGAAGTCTATTTGACTTCTCCCCCAGCCACTCTCCGTGTCGGAGCTAAGGTGTACACACAAGTCTATTAATCTACACCTTTGTTGCATCGCCTTACACCTTTGTTGCATCGACCTGCGCCTTTGTTGCATCGCCCTACACCTTTGTTGTATCGACCTCCACCTTTGTTGCATCGCCCTGCACTTTTGTTGCATCGCCCTGCACCTTTGTTGCATCGCCCTGCACCTTTGTTGCATCGACCTACAACTTGGGCGGGGAGAGGGGAAGAAATCATTCCCCCCTACCTGCCACCTGCCCCCATTTTCGAGAGCATACTGCTCGGTACGCCAAGCAATCGAGCGTATTCCCCTTTAATCATGAAATAACATTCGCAAGATATATCTTCCAAGCCTGACCGATTCAGGATGACAATCGCTCCTCGCTTGTAGCTAATCACTCCGGCTCGGCTGAGTCTACCTGCTACCTCCGTAACACTAGTCCGACGACAGCCCAGCATCTTAGCAATATATTCCTGAGTTAGCACGAATGTATCCGATTGTACGCGGTCAGCGATGAAGAGCAACCAACGAGCCAGCCGTCGTTCTATAGTATGGAGGCTGTTGCAGGCGAGTGTTTGTGTAACCTGGGTGAACAGCTCATGAGTGTAACCCAACAGCAAACTTTGAAGCTTTCCACCTCGGTTAAACTCGGCTTGGAGCAACCCTGTTTTCATCATCATAGAACTGCCTGCAATCTGCACAAACGCAGTTGTATTTGTAGTGTTACTGCCCCAAATTACAGGAATACCTACCATGCCATCATTGCTCACTATGCCAGCTTCGATAGTCGAGCCATCTTTCTGGATACAGATTAAGGAAACTATTGCCTGATGGGGAAAATAGACGTGTGTTATTGGTTCATTGGCTTTGTAGAGGATTTGCTTAACTGAAAGCTCGACTCGCTCTAGATAGGGAACTAGGCGTTGATATTCAGCCTCTGAAAGAGCAGCAAGGATCTGATTTTCTATTGGTAGATGAGGTTGGTTAGATACTGACATGGAGAACCTACAAGTACAACTGTTCTTGCAAAAGCAACTGATGAACTTGAGAGATAGCCAGTAACTAGACCCAATATTTCAAAAGGTGGTTTTATATCTAGAAGTTGTAAACTTCACAACTTAGAACGCTAGATTAAATCGTATTTAAAGAAAATTGTAATTCACAATGTCTTCCAGTAAGTCCTAAAAAAGCGAGAAGCAGGCAGAAGAGTTTACCCTCTGCCTCTGTATCCTCATTTCCTCTTAATAGGGCCACTTCCAATCGCGAATTTCCGGCATATCGTCGCCGTACCTCTCAATGTAATGTTTGTGTTCAATCAGCTTATCTTGCAACTGCTGTTTGACATAAGCTGCCCTATATCCTAGTTTTGGTACGCGATCGATTACATCCATCACTAGATGGAAGCGATCAAGCTCGTTAAGCACAACCATATCAAAGGGAGTGGTGGTGGTTCCTTCTTCTTTGTAGCCACGCACATGCAACTGCTCGTGATTAGTGTGGCGATAGGTTAAGCGATGAATCAGCCAAGGATAGCCATGAAAGGCAAAGATAATGTGTTTATCGGTGGTGAAAATCGTGTCAAAGTCTTTTTCGCTCAAACCGTGCGGATGTTCGCTTTTTGGCTGTAGTGTCATCAAATCGACTACGTTCACTACCCGCACCTTTAACTCAGGAAAGTGCTGGCGCAGAATATCCACAGCCGCTAAAGTTTCTAAGGTGGGAATATCGCCAGCACAAGCCATCACTACATCTGGTTCGCCGTCTTTGTCATTACTTGCCCATTCCCAAATACCGATGCCTTTGGTGCAGTGCTTGATAGCAGCATCCATATTTAGGTATTGCAATGCTGGTTGCTTTCCGGCAACGATGACGTTGACATAGTTGCGGCTTCTTAAACAATGGTCAGTTACTGATAGCAGAGTGTTGGCATCGGGCGGTAAATAGACACGAACGATTTCTGCTTTCTTATTGATTACATGGTCAATAAAACCGGGATCTTGGTGCGAGAAACCGTTGTGGTCTTGCCGCCAAACGTGGGAGGTGAGTAGATAATTGAGGGAAGCAATTGGTTTGCGCCAGGGAATATGTCTAGTCGTTTTCAGCCATTTGGCGTGCTGATTAAACATCGAATCAACTATGTGGATGAACGCCTCATAGCAAGAGAAAAACCCGTGGCGTCCTGTGAGGAGGTAGCCTTCTAACCATCCTTGACAATTAGTTTCGCTGAGAATTTCCATCACCCGACCGTCGGCGGAAAGGTGGTCATCTTCCGGGAGGATCTGGGCTGCCCAATCCCGGTCTGTGACTTCTAGCACAGCGCCTAAGCGATTTGATACCGTTTCATCAGGGCCAACGATACGGAAATTGCGGCTTTCTTGGTTAAGTTGCATGATATCCCGCAGGAATTTTCCGGCAACTTGAGTAGCTTCAGCGATCGCTTGCCCTGGTTTGAGAACATCTACGGCATACTTTTGAAAGTCGGGCATCTTCAGGTCGCACAGCAAAAGACCGCCGTTAGCGTGGGGATTGTCACCCATACGTCGATGACCTTTGGGAGCCAATTCTGCTAGTTCTGGGATCAGTCTGCCGTTAGCGTCGAAGAGTTCTTCTGGTTTGTAACTCTTCATCCAATCTTCTAGAAGTTTCAGATGTTCTGGCTGTTTGCTTATGTTCCCAAAGGGAACTTGATGCGATCGCCAAGAACCTTCGGTTTTTTTACCATCAACTTCCTTTGGCCCTGTCCAACCTTTAGGGGTTTTCAAGACAATCATCGGCCACTGTGGACGTTCAGTGTAACCGTGTACGCGGGCTTCTCTTTGGATACTTTGAATTTCGGCGATCGCTATATCTAGAGTCGCCGCCATCTGCTGGTGGACATCTGCGGGATCGTCACCTTCTACAAAGTATGGTTTATAGCCATAGCCTACAAATAAGCTCTCCAATTCCTCATGGCTGATCCGTGCCAATACTGTTGGATTGGCAATTTTATAACCATTCAGATGCAGGATCGGCAGTACAGCCCCATCATGCACGGGGTTCAGAAACTTGTTGGAATGCCAGCTAGTTGCTAAAGCACCTGTTTCCGCTTCGCCATCTCCGACAACAGCAGCAACAATTAAGTCAGGGTTATCGAAGGCAGCACCAAAAGCGTGGACGAGGGCATAACCTAGTTCCCCGCCTTCGTGGATCGAACCAGGAGTTTCCGGTGCAACGTGGCTGGGAATACCACCGGGGAAAGAAAACTGTTTGAAGAGTTTCTGGATTCCTTCAGCATCCTGGGAGATGTTGTGATAATACTTGGTGTAAGTGCCTTCCAGGTAGGTGTTGGCTACTAGTCCAGGGCCACCATGACCAGGACCAGCAATATAGATCGTGTTTAGGTCATATTTTTTGATGACCCGATTCAGGTGAGCATAGATCAAGTTCAGCCCTGGTGTTGTTCCCCAGTGTCCCAATAGTCTGGGTTTGACGTGTTCCAACTTTAGCGGTTCTCTGAGCAGAGGATTGTCAAGTAGATATATCTGCCCAACCGAAAGATAGTTAGCTGCACGCCAGTAGGCGTTTATTTTATGTAATTCTTCATCTGTTAAAGGCTTTGTTTGTAGAGGACTGGCTAATGTCATTGCGACACTCCATTACAAAAGGATTTTGACGGATTCACCAGTATGTAATTCTACTTATTTTCAAAATTATGGCCATCTAACCGATGATAAATTTTATCAGCCTTTATGACTATATTCCTTGGCTTTGGGCACAGGGTAGAGTATAAATTTTGAATTAATATGAAAGATTACCTGCTTGAAAAATCTGCTGGACAGTTAAATTCAAGTCTGGAAATGTTGGCGACTGGATGCGGTCTGTACCCCGAAACTTGCTCACTTGATACTCACCTTCATCCAAAGAACAAACTAAGATAGTAGGTTGTTTTGGTTTACCAATAAACTCCCTACCACCTAAAGCAGCATAGTCAATAATCCAGTACTCAGCAATTCCCATTTCCTCATAATCGGCATATTTTTTCAGGTAATCATCACGCAAATTTGTACTAACAACTTCAATAATTATAGAAATTGATTCAGGTTGAATAACAGTAGATTCTTTTTTCCACAGAGGTTCATTTATCAAATTAGGGCGATTCAACAACAGTACATCTGGCGAGTAACCTGATTCATTTACAGGTGGTTTGACAAGTGCTGTCTTAGGTATGAAGTATGGGAGATTTAAACGGATACATTCTCTAGTCAGTTCAAAGGCTAAAAATCCTGTTATCTCTTCATGGTCTCCTACAGGTTGAGGCATTTTAACAATTGTTCCGTTATGCAATTCATAGCGCTCATTCTCTGGCTTCCACTTGACAAATTCTTCAAAATTTACGATTTTTGGTAAAGCTTGAGTCATATCGCTTTGCTCCGAATTCAAAATTAATAATTAATAATCTCCATTCAATTAATGACCTAATTATTAATTTCCAATAATCCAGACGGCGGCGTAATTTCAATGCGATTGGATTTCAAGTCTACTACTGGTGCGA
>JADEXV010000377.1 GCA_015206945.1 Nostocales cyanobacterium LEGE 12452
CGATCGCTTCGGGAATATTACCTTGAATCGCTTGCTGTAGCAATCCCTCGCGGGAAGCTCCCAAAACTACAACGTCGTAACCTTCGGTTTCCACTAGGTTAATCACACCTTCAGCGACTGAATTAGCTTGTATGGGGAGAGCAACTACAGTACTCGACAATTTGCGCCGCCGCATCAAATGGCGGATGGCTTGTTCTGAAATTGACATATCTGGCTTGAGTTCAGATGGCTTAAACACCTGTGTCAGGCGAATTTTTGGATCGTTTCCTAATGTAATTAAAGCCGGTAGCAATTTAATTGCCAGTGGGGAATTGGGGCCACCAGCCACTGGAACTAGCCAACGGTTAAATGAGTGCTGAGTGCTGAGTGCTGAGTGCTGAGTGGGGAGTGCTGAGTGGGGAGTAGTGCCTAATTTTACTAATACGACTTCGCAGGTGGCTTGGCGAATTATGGTGTCAACAACGTTGCCAAAAATCCGACCAGGGGTAGATGTGTTACCTTTCCATCCCATTAAAATCAGGTCGATGTGTTGTTCGTTGATTGTCTCCAAAATTGCCTGCGCCACATCGTGGGTAACTCGAATCTGTGTGTGTAAGGGAATTTTCCACTTTTTTGCTAAGACTTCTGCCTGTCGTAGCAAGCGGCGACTTTTTGCCGTTCTTACCTGTGTTTCTGATGGGGAACTGTGGCGGGGTATCAACATCACTTGCACGCAATCTATTTCATAATGGCGATCGCGGGCAATAGCTGCTGCCATTTGTAATAAAACACCTGCTGTTTCGGGATTTGCTACGGGTACTAATAATCTACCTCTACCAATGCTGGGCGATCGCGTCTGGTAAACTATGTATGAAGGTTCTGGTCGCAGTTTCGGTGTCGCATTCTCACCATTGAGATGATCTGCTTCCGCCCGAATAATATCTGCACGAGTAATAATCCCAATCAGTTTTCGTCTATCTACTACTGGTAAGCGACTGATTTGATAACGATCGAGTAAATATAGTACATTACTGAGGGTGTGAATTGGTGATACTGTCATCGGGACAGATGTCATAATTTCTTTTAAGAAAATATCGGCTAGATTGCGATCGCGCAGTGTGTGGTTTGTACCCTCGCGGATTTTTAACAAATCTGATTGCGTTACAATTCCCACTAACTTGCTATCTTCTACCACAGGGAAACCGCGATGATGGGAACGAGCAAAAGCTTGCATTGCTTCTTCCAAGCTCATCTCTGCATCTAGCGTTTCTACCCGTTCTTGCATCACATCTTTTGCAGTTAACTTGCTTAATGCTCCTTCCATCGCAACTTCTTTGGTAAGAGTAATACCTTTTAACTCCAAAAGTTTCTCATAAAGCGAACCAGGCACTACCTTATCCGCAACTAGGTAAGCTGCGACAGAAACAATCATCAAAGGTAGCACCAGGTTGAAATCTGTAGTCATCTCAAAGACAATCACAATTGCTGTGATTGGCACTTTGGAAACGGCGCTAAAAAATCCACCCATACCCGCTAGGGCGTAAGTCGTAGGAGAACCAACTCCGGTGATATATAACTCAGATACACCGATGATGTGTCCTAAACAAGAACCCAAAATCAGACTGGGAGCGAATAATCCCCCCGGCGCTCCCGAACCAAATGCAATCAGTGTGAGGATGAACTGAGCCGCAAAGGCGATCGCAGCGACGCTAGGATGGGAACTTCCAGTAATTAATGACTCCCTTAATCCCGTATTATCACGGAAGGATGGAGGCAGCATGGCCACGACAATACCAGAGATAAATCCAGCTAAAGCTACCTGCAACGGTAAACTGATATGTAATTTTTTGTAAAATTTAATACTAAATATTAAACCGTGATTAAACAATGCACCAAACAAGCCTGCCAAAATACCTAACAGAATAAAAAAAGGAATTTCTGGGATGGAGAATTGGCTGGAAGATTTTACTAATTGCAAGTTAAGGTCAAGAGAGCCACCACCCAAAAGTCGGGATATCACGCCACCAATAAAAGAGGCGATAATGGCAGTTCCGAGAGTCAATCCTGATAAATCTTGGAGTAACTCTTCAACGATAAATAATACACCTGCGATCGGGGCATTGAAAGCAGCAGCCAAACCTGCACCCGCACCAGCTGCAATCATCTGCCGTCGATGATCTGGAGAAGTCGGAACCCAACGACTCATTCCTGCTGCCAAACCAGCCCCCACTTGGACAGTGGGGCCTTGCCGTCCCAGAGTCATGCCAGAACCAATGGCGATGATGGCACTGAATAACTTTACACCTGCTACCCGCCAAGATAATGTCACAGGCACATTGGCAAGAGAAGCTTTGACTTGCGGAATACCGCTACCAGAAGCCTCTGGTGCTAATCTATCCACCAACCATCCAGCCAGAAACCCCAGGACAAGGCCAATTGCAGGTAGTACCAGCCATGCCGGCAAAAGGTGGGTAGTATGCACTCGCCATGTCCCCAGCCATCCCGATCCGACTTTCAGGAATACCGCAGAGAGGGCGGCAACCAGACCGATAATACAGGCTTCGGCGATCGCTAAACCTCTTCTAGGCTGCCACCAGGTGCGAAAACGCTGATTCATACCAGTTTTGGATTTTAAATTTTGGATTACAAATCTTTCCTCAAAAGCTGTTTAGTGGAATCTTAGAGGATGGTTTAAAAGTCTATATCAAGGCTCATATCCCCGACTTCTTAAAAAAGTCGGGGATATTGTTATTCACAAATAATTTAGGATCGCTATACAAAAGCACTCTCCCCAATTACGAATTACGTTAGCGTAGCCCATTACGAATTATGAATTATTTAATTGCTTCTTCCCGTGGTGGATAGCCCTTCTACTATCAGAGACGGAGTATAACAAGAACCATTCCAATCAACATCGTTGCCTAGTGTAACCAATTGCTTCAGGGCTGTGTAAACATTACCTGCAACCATCGTATCCTTAACGCGCCCAATTACTTGACCATTTTGGACGCGGTAGCCTAAATCGACGTTGATCGAAAAATCTCCAGAAATACTGCCGCCACCACCCAACATTTGATCGACAATCAAGCCATCATCTAGTTGTTGAATCAAATCTGGTAGCGATGCCGAACCTGGCTGGATGAGAAAATTAAATAAACCAGGGGTGGGATAGCTACCTAAACCAGGGCGAAAACCATTTCCAGTGGTGTTAGTACCCAGTTGGGAGCCAGTAGTGCGATCGCTATAGAAATGCTGTAAAGTTCCATTTTGGATAAATACCAGAGATTGAGTCGGAGTGCCTTCATCATCAAAAGGGCAACTGTAAGGGCCAGCTTCTGGATCTTGGTAAATGGTGAGACTGGGTGCAATTACTTCCTTGCCCAAACGTTCTGCCCAAGGTGAAGCTGCTTCTAAAACTCGCTTGCCATTCAAAGCGGCTTGTACAGTACCCCAAAGCATATCGGCGGCTTTAGAAGTGAACAAAATCGGCACACGACCAGTCGGAGGTGAGATATTTTCTCTAGACCAAATTAACCGTTGTAAAATTTGGTTAGCTAATCTCTCTGGGTCGAGTTCCCCCCGCTTGGTTTGACCATCAGCAACACTTAAAAAATCATCCCCGCGCACCCATTCTGCTGATATATAGCAGCTGAGGGTAGTGTCAGTATAGTGACAATCTAAACCTTTGGTGTTGACTAGTCTGGTGGTTTCAATATCACATTCCCAGTCACCATTGCATACAACATCGGGATAGGCATCACGGATTAGTGCGATCGCTTCTTTGCCCCAGTCCACCAAAACTTCTATCGGTAAACTTTCTCCTAAATCGGGATAGTCAGGCTGAAAGTTAGAGCCTAATTCTACAGTTTCCGGTTGATTTAGTTGACTCAGAGCCAGAGCTTTTTCCACCATTACTTCGGCTAAGACAGAACCGTAAGCTACCGTCAGTCCCGGACGCCCGTTTCGCCAAAGCCGTAGTGCTGTGCCTTCAGATTGGTTAGTTTCTAGCTGTTTGAGTCGGTTTGCCTCAAAAAACACTGGGCGAGAAAGCGATCGCGACTGATACACCTCAGCAGCTTCTGCTCCAGATTTTATAGCTAGTTCCAGCAACTGTTCGGCGAGTGTATCTTGTGACAAATTTTCAGAACCCATGACCCTTAGTGAATTGTGGATTTTGAACCGCATATCAACGCTGTCTCAAGAGAAGTGCGATGTCTACGACGGGCTACGCCTACGCACTTTCCAGTGATGAACGCAGATAACTATCCAAAAATCATCAGTGTTTCTTTACAGTTACGATTTGAAACCACAGATCAACACTGATGGACGCAGTTAATTATCCCAAATCATTGTCATGTCTCAACGGATCTAGTCATTTGTCATTGGTCATTAGTCCTTTGTAAATGCCCTATGCCCTATGCCCTATGCCCATTTTCACAAATTAACCTCTTGCAACAGCCAAAAACCAGCAAAAGATTCTGCTTTGGGATCGGACTGTACACCGATAAAATGTACTCCATTAGCTTTTTGCTTGGCTTCTTCAAAAGCTTTCGCTTCTGCTAATATTTGAGGTTTTTTAATATTTGCCACAATCCAACTTTCAGTTACACCAGTTTCTAAAAGCAATCTCGCCTCTTCGCTGGCGTCAAATCTTAAGAAAGCCAACTCCAAACCAGACATCCAGCCAGCCAAGGGCAACGCTCTTGATGAGAAAATCAAAATACCAGGAATACGAGCTTCAGGTGAAACTTTCGCCAACTCTAAAGGAAAAGCTTCACCAAAGCCAATTTCCCACTCTGGCATATCCGCAAAATCCGCAGCATCTAAGGTAACAAATACCCACTGTTGTCCTTCCAAAGCATCTGGTAAACGTTGCGGCAAAGGTTTCTCCAAACGGACTGAGGGATTAGTCCCTCCTTGATACCCTGCCTCTTGAGGATACACTTCTTCCATCCGCTGTTCTAACCATTGGTTGAGAACCAAAGTGCGGCGGCTAGGCTGGGCGGGAATACCTAAATCTTGGCAAGCTTTAGTAATCATATTGGGCGTTGCTGAAAGAGTAATGGTAATATTTGGCATAATAAAGGTATGAAATGTCCTCAATGTCACTCCACTCAAACTGCTAAAAACGGACACCGTCGAGGAAGACAGTGCTATAAGTGCAAGGATTG
>JADEXV010000021.1 GCA_015206945.1 Nostocales cyanobacterium LEGE 12452
ACCTTGGGTCGCCAAAAGCAATTCTATCCCAGCGTTGAGCATGAATTCTTATTGGATTTTCCACTCTCTCTTGCACCCTCAAATCCCTGACCCTAGTAGTTTACTTCGACTTGTGTGTACACCGTAGACCTGCGGGGAGAGAGATTTAGAGAGAGGTTTTCCAGATACCGTGAAAAATCAGGAAAAAGAATGGGTTGTAAAGTTGATTATATACACTAATATAAGAAATTTTAGTATCACCAAAAGACGTAATTGTAAAAGGTTTATTCCAAAAAATATTGAGTAATTTGTTTCTAAAAATATCTCTAAAAGCCAGAAAAAATAGTATTATTAGTTTTGTAAAAATTAATGGAGATTAATTACCACTACGGTTCACTTAGTGGTAGGCAACTCCCGATTATCACCTGAAAATATTAAAAAAGCTTGCTCTAATTGCATCTTTTTTAAGGAATGTTAGGGAGAGTAAGCCTTAACCCAAGCGGATTGAATTATTTGCGCCTTCTTAAATTCTAAAAGTATCGAATAAACAATGAAACTATTTAATAATCTACGCACACCAGCGTTGCTACAAACTCTGCAATTAATTGCTGAACCAACAAATTTTTTAGAAAATAATGCTGCAAAATATAGTGATATTTTCACAGTACAGGTAATGGGTTTAAAATCGCCACCGATAGTATTTATTAGCCATCCTCAAGCAATTAGCGATTGTTTTGCCATCCCTGCACACAAGTTAGATTTTAAGAAAGCAACCCATGTATTTAAACCCTTGTTTGGTGAAAATTCTCTTGTATTTCAAGAAGCGCGATCGCACCAACAACAACGGCAGCTATTACTCCCAGCCTTTCATGGCGATAATTTAAAATCTTATGGACAAGCAATTTGTCAAATAACTGAAGATATTACACAACATTGGACATCAGGTACAGATATTTGTATACACAAATTAATGTCAAATATCACTTTAGAAATTATCTTACAAGTGGTATTTGGGATTACTCATGGTGCGCGTTACCAACAATTAAAAGAACAATTGAGTTCTTTATTAGAAGACGTAACTAAACCTTGGTATTCCAGCTTGTTTTTCTTTCCTTCGCTACAAAAAGATTTAGGCGCATGGAGTCCTTGGGGAATTTTCTTAAAAAGACGAGAGCAGATTGACAAACTCATCTATGCAGAAATTTCTGAGAGACGTTGGCAAAATGATGCTGCGCGTACAGATATTCTCAGTCTGCTGATGTCAGCCTATGACGTAAATGGGCAACAGATGACAGATGAGGAATTACGCGATCAACTAGTCTCATTATTGCTATTGGGTTACGAAACTACATCTGGTGTATTAGCCTGGATATTTTATTTAATTCACTCTCATCCAAAGGTTAAACATCGGCTAATGCAAGAACTAAATACCTTGGACAATCTCACAAATCCTGAAGCAATTGCACAATTACCTTATCTCACAGCCGTCTGTCAAGAAACACTGCGAATTCACCCTATTGCTTTAATTTGCACACCGCGAATGGTAAAAGATACAGTGGAAATTATGGGGCATGAATTTACATCAGAAACAGTTTTAGTTCCCTGTATTTATTTAGCACATCGCCGAGTCGAGACTTACCCAGAACCAGAACAGTTTCAGCCAGAAAGATTTCTCAACCAAAAATTTTCACCTTACGAATATTTACCCTTTGGTGGAGGTTATCGCGGTTGTATTGGTGCAGCCTTTTCCATGTACGAACTAAAATTAGTAACAGCCATAATATTATCCCGTTTTGAATTAAACCTTACTGATAAACGTCCTGTGCATCCAGTCCGTCGCGGAATTACAATTGTCCCTAGCGGCGGTGTAAAAATGGTTGTTACTAAAAAAGCAAAACTCAAAAGAAAAACAATACTTTCTACTTAATTATTCAATCCTCCAATTTGCATATATCGAAATATAGATCCGCTCCTTAGCATCCAGCCTTTACAGTAAATGTAAGAGGAAATTTAGGAGCTTACTAATTCATGCCTGATGAGCATCGGTTGGAGGAACAATTTTTATCGCAGGAAGCTGAAAGAAGAATATCCGAAAAGCTAGATGAAGCAGAAAAAATCGAAATAGATATACAAACCGATCTGTTTAAAATAGTTCAGGGACAGGCGGATGGAGTTTCGGTTGCAGGCAAAGGATTAGTGATCGAAAAAGATGTTCGCGTACAGGAAATAAAACTGCAAACAGAAAGTATTACCATTAATCCCTTAAGCGCCCTTTTTGGCCAAATAGAACTCAATGAGCCAGTAAATGCCATTGCTCGGATTATACTCACAGAAGTAGATATGAACCGCACCTTGGCATCAGACTTTGTTCGTAGCAAGATGCAAGATTTTGATTTGGATGTAGATGGCAAAATTGTAAGTTTTGAGGCACAAAAAATTGAAATATTTTTACCTGGTGATGGCAAAATAGAATGTAGGGGAAGAGTACTGTTAAAAGAAAAGGGAAATACTCGCCCTTTGGCTTACACTGCGATCGCACGTCCACGGACTCATTCACAACCCGCGATGCTGGAGAGTTTTAACTGCACTGAGGGAGGGGGAATATCCATAGAAGTAGTTACAGCTTTAATGCAAAAAGCCAAAGAATTGATGAACCTACCATATTTTAAATGGGAAGATATGGTGTTTCATATTAAAGATGTAAAAGTAGAAACTGGTAGTTTAATACTGATGGTAGAAACTCAAATGAAGCAAATACCATCATCATAAACTATATCATCTCCTTAGTCAAATTTATCTTTAATAAAGATAAATTTTGTTACTGAGGGATGATGTCAATGTCATAAAAATTTTCTAACATTTGAAAAGTTACTTATTATTTCTAAATTCCAACTATGCAAGAGTATGATGTTGTGCTGATCGGTGCTGGACATAATGGACTAGTTTGCGCAGCTTATTTGCTAAAAGCTGGTTATAGCGTTCTGTTACTGGAAAAGCGTTCTGTACCAGGTGGCGCAGCAACAACTGAAGAATGCCTACCACAAGAAGCTCCTGGATTTAAATTCAATCTGTGTGCGATTGACCATGAATTTATTCATTTAGGGCCAGTTGTTGAAGAATTAGAACTAGAAAAATATGGCTTGCATTATTTGCAGTGCGATCCAGTTGTTTTCTGTCCTCATCCTGATGGTAAGTATTTCTTAGGACATAAGTCAGTGGAAAAGACTTGTGCAGAAATCGCTCGTTACAACGAACGTGATGCCAAAAAATATGCAGAATTTGTGGACTATTGGCAAAGAGCGATCGGTGCAATGATTCCTATGTTTAATGCACCACCAAAATCAATTATTGATATCGTTGGTAACTACGATATCAAAAAATTCAAAGATTTATTTTCGGTTATTGGTTCCCCGAACAAAACGCTGGACTTTATTCGCACCATGTTAACCAGCGCCGAGGATTTACTTAACGAGTGGTTTGATGAGGAATTTCTGAAAGCGCCACTAGCCAGACTAGCATCAGAACTTGGTGCCCCACCATCGCAAAAAACCCTTGCCATTGGTGCAATTATGATGGCGATGCGTCACAATCCTGGAATGGCAAGACCGCGTGGCGGAACTGGCGCACTTGTGCAAGCTTTGGTGAATTTAGTCACAAGTAAAGGTGGCGTTATTCTCACAGATCAACATGTTGAAAAAGTTTTAATTGATGATGGCAAAGCTGTAGGTGTGCGGGTTGCTGGTGGAAAAGAATATCGCGCTAAATACGGCGTTATTTCTAATATTGATGCCAAGCGGTTGTTCTTACAAATGACAGATAAAAGCGATGTTAATGCAGCCGACCCAGATTTATGGGAAAGATTAGAACGCCGCATCGTTAACAATAACGAAACCATCCTCAAAATAGATTTGGCTTTAGACGAACCACTCCACTTTCCCCACCACGCTCACAAAGATGAATATCTCGTCGGTTCTATCTTAATTGCTGATTCCGTGGCTCATGTCGAACAGGCTCATAGTAAATGTACCTTGGGAGAGATTCCTGATGCTGACCCATCGATGTATGTGGTGATGCCTAGCTACTTAGATCCCACATTAGCACCTCCAGGTAAACATACCGTATGGATTGAGTATTTTGCTCCTTATCAAATTGCTGGTGCAGAAGGTACTGGTTTAAAAGGTACTGGGTGGACAGATGAATTGAAAAACAAAGTTGCAGATAGGGTGGTTGATAAACTTGCAGACTATGCACCCAATGTCAAGAATGCAACTATTGCCCGTCGGGTAGAAAGTCCAGCCGAACTAGGAGAAAGATTAGGTGCATACAAAGGGAATTATTATCATGTTGACATGACCTTAGATCAGATGATATTTTTCCGTCCATTACCAGAAATAGCCAACTACAAAACGCCAATTGATAATCTATTTTTGACTGGTGCAGGGACTCATCCAGGTGGTTCAATTTCGGGAATGCCGGGACGCAATTGTGCGCGCGCATTTTTGCAGGCAAAACATCCCATTAGCCAAACTTTGAAAGATGCACGGGATTCGATTAAGTCAACTGTCGAGTCAGTGTTTGGCATTAGTTAAGCCTTTTGTAGAGACGCGATTCATCGCGTCTTTACCTAAGGATGTGTTGCTAGATTATTTAGGCAATCACGAAAATATTTGCATTAGTCATGGCTAGACCTATTGCTAGTTGAGCAACTTGGATTTGACCGGATGAGTCTGTACCATCAGCATCAAAAAATAAACCCCCTGTATTATTGTCGTAGATAAAGCGATCGCTGCTATCTTGTGCTACTGAACCAATAAAAAATTGCGTGGCTTGAAGTATACCCTCACTAAGTCCACCTCCAAACCCTATTTGAGAAACATAAATTGTATCATCTAAGGACAAAAAATCTGTAATGTTATCAATTCCTTCAGAAGGGGTATTAATAATAAAAACATCAGATCCAGTTCCTCCTGTTAAGGTATCATTACCTAAACCTCCAACGAAAGTATCGTTACCACTTCCCCCTATAAGGATGTCATTACTATTTCCACCATTTAGCCGATTATTACCAGTATTACCAGTCCCATTAATATTGGCTGTACCTGTGGTGAGATTTTCTTCACGGGCTGATAAAGAGGAGCTAAGGGTTGGTGAAATGCTCAGAGGTAATATTGCACTATTGGTAACAGTGAGTAAAGTTCTAAATACCTTTTGATTGCTGGTTAGACTTTCATCAAACTCTTGGATTGAATTAGTTGGATCTAGAAATGAAATAACATAGTAATTTCCCATTGGGATATTAGGAAACGCACCGTTCCAAGTCGCTGTTCCCAAATTGAATGGATTAATCGAAGAAATAGTTGTATTACCAATTAAGTAATGAGAACCAATAGTATTAGTGATATTGGTATCAGTAGAAGCGTAAAATGAAACCGAGAAAGTGCCTGTCGCAGCTGTACCATTGTTGCGAGGATAGACTGTGATGCTGAAATTTTCCCCATATTTGATAGTGTTATTACTAAAACTTCCAAGGGTTGTGTTAAACCACACATCAGAATCTACTAAATCAGCTTTGTCAGTGGGTTGGCGCGCGGTAGTGTCTTGGTCGATCCAGTTTTGAATCTCATTATATCGAGTGCTTGTAATTCGGGCGAACTCATTATAAAGCGGAGTTCCGTTGGTGGTTGTCTCATTGGAAGCTACTCCATAAATAGTTGGTTTATTTGTATTGGAATTATTCAGCCAGAGAGGGCCTCCACTATTTCCAGATAAGATATCTAGCTCATTACTACGCAAGATCGAGTCAGTTGTACTTGTGATTTTTCCACTCTGAGTCCACATGTCATAGTTGTCAAACTTCCCATCACTATTGGAATCAAACTTATCAGAAGGGTATCCAGTGACATTCATTAAAGTTCCACTGCTGAGATTATCGTCATATCCATAGTTAAACCAGCCAGTGAAGTTTCCAATATTGCGGTCAAGAGTAACCAATCCTATATCGTATTGAAACGTTTCGCTTTTAGTCTGATCTCCTTGAGTCCATCCTTCAAAAGAACGTGTATAAACAGATTTGGCTTCACCATAGTATTCATAGTCAGCTCGGTTTGTACCAGCAATGATATTTCCTTTAGAACCAAGCATCACCTCAATTTTATCTGCCCAACCCCCATATCTCGTGTCATACACACAGTGTCCTGCTGTTAAAAAGTGGTAGGGACTAATCATGGCACCAGAACCGTTGATGATAATATCATCAGCAGTATCAATAACCCCATCTGGCCCTTTCCAACGTATTCTCATCTTTCCCATAGCACTAAACGGAAAAGTTGTGGTGTCGCTAACTTTTGTCCGACCATCAGGTGAGAAAAGAGACATACTTTTATATCCTAAATAAAAAATGATGAATACAAAATATACAATTTTAATGCCAAAAACTATCTCATGGCATTAGTAATCCACTAGCAATTTTTATGAGAATTTTCTTGTTACTAAATTTTTAAGTAATATCAAAACTTTAAATTGCCATAATATATTGAATATAAATTATCTCTTCGATTGATCAATAATCTAGAGCTTACTGTCAATTTTATTTTGAAGCAAAAAATAAAACTAATTAATAGAGATAGAGGTCGGAAAAACTAGCGATTCTGATATTACTTCTGTCTTCACCTCTGCGATCCTGGCTGATTTATACCGTCGGCATTGGCGGATTGAAGAAGCTTTTCATCAGTGTGAATTACTACATGAGTGCGATGTTTACGACGAGCCACAGCTACGTAATATATATAGCAATACAAATAATTGTTTTTTGAGTAAAGTAGGTTCTAAGCGATTGCTTTATGTGTATTTAATATGATATTATTATACACGCTTGATTTTAATAAAGTTTTATGCATCGTCAACAAAAGTCTTTGAGAAAATAAATATGAGTAAATTAATGGGTGAAAATTAGTGTATTTTGATAATACTCAAAAAACTAACAAATTTTAACATCATCTAATAATTTTTGTAGGTACAGCATGGTTTTTCGGCACTGCTTCGTTGCATCTGGCTTGATAACTTTCTTGGCATTTGGCTGTAGTGGTGGGGCAAACTCATCGGCAGAAAATACTACACAGGTTGTCCAAGAAAGCAATGTAACCCAACTTTTCATAGAAGCAAAGGCTACGCAAAAAGCAGAAGATTACTTTCATCAAGGCAATAATTTATTAGATAGACAAAATTATGAAGATGCCATAAAAGCTTATGATAAAGCGATCGCCATCAAAGTTGAGAGTCCTGAAGCTTGGATTAACCGTGGCATCGCCTTAACATCGTTGCAACGCTACCAAGATGCTCTTGTATCCTACGATCGAGCGATCGCCATCAAACCCGACAAATATGAAGCTTGGTATAATCGTGGCATAGCCCTAACATCGTTGCAACGCTATCAAGATGCTTTTGCATCCTATAATAGAGCGATCGTTATCCAACCCGACAAATATGAAGCCTTAATTAATCGAGGCATTGCTCTGACAAAGCTGCACCGCTACAAGGATGCGATCGCATCTTATAATAGAGCGATCGCCATCAAGCAAGATTTGCACCAAGCATATTACAACAAAGCTTGCTCTTATGCTTTACAAAACAATCTGGAATTAGCAATTGAGAACCTAAACAAAGCAATCAAGCTTGTTCCTGATAAATACAAGAAATTAGCAAAAACTGACCCAGACTTTAGCAAAGTGCGTAGTCAAAAGCAGTTTCAGGAATTACTGCAATAGTATTTTGTCACCACCTCTCAGTGTAAAATTAAGCCTGCTGTAGAAAGTATTTTTTCTTGAGCGGTTTACGATTAGACATGAAAAAATTGTTAATCACCGGGGCAAGTGGTTTTTTGGGATGGCATCTTTGCCAGCTTGCCAAACAAGAATGGGATATTTATGGCACTTATTTATCCCATTATTTAGAGATTCCTGGCATAAAAATTTTAAAAGCTAACTTAACAAACTTTCAGGAATTGAAACGTATCTTTAATGATGTCAAACCAGAGGCAGTTATTCATACTGCTGCACATTCGCAACCAAATTTTTGTCAAACTAACCCCAAAGAATCGCACGCAATTAACGTCATCGCATCCTGCAATATTGCCGGACTTTGCGCGGATAATTCTATTCCTTGTGCTTTTACCTCAACCGACTTAGTTTTTGATGGCTTAAATGCCCCCTATCAAGAAACAGATGCCGTGTGTCCTGTGAATCTTTACGGTGAGCAAAAGGCGATCGCAGAAGCAGATATGCTAGAAAGGTATCCTATGACCGCAGTGTGTCGGATGCCGTTGATGTTTGGTGCAGCAACACCCACAGCTAAAAGCTTTATTCAGCCATTTATTCAGACTTTAGAAGCCGAAGAAGAACTAAACTTATTTATAGATGAATTTCGCACCCCAGTAAGTGGAACAACTGCTGCCAAAGGACTTTTATTAGCATTAGAAAAAGTTAACGGCATCATTCACTTAGGTGGTAAAGAACGGATTTCACGTTATGATTTTGGACAAATATTAGTGGAAGTATTTCAACTTCCTAGCACTGGTCTGAAATCCTGCCGACAACAAGATGTGAAAATGGCAGCACCTAGACCAACAGATGTTTCTTTGGATAGTTCTAAAGCATTTGCATTGGGGTATCATCCTTTATCTGTAAGGGAAGAATTAGAGGCAATACAATTCAGTTAACACTAAGCGTTAAAACTAAAAACAGGAATAGGCTATTTTTGAATGCGATTACCTCTGGTACACTACGCGTAGGCGTTACTCGCCGTAGGCATCGCAACAGAAAAACCTGTTTTATTGAGAATTTAGTAATGTAATTGATAATTTACCCCCGCCCTTCTTTAACAGGCTAGCGCCAAGGGCGAACGAGCGCCACGAGCGTCTTGATTCTGACTCCTAAATTCTGACTTCTGAATTCTTCTTCAATTTTACCTTTGATTAAAGTCTGCTTAAACTCCTAATTTTAAAATGGGATGTCTCAAAACAATTTGGGCAGTTGTTTGCTTCTTATTGAAAAAGAGAAAAATATTGATTTCATAACTGTTAGATCCAGTTATGAATTTCAATTTAGAAAATAAGTAAGTTAGATAAAAGCTATTTTTGTAGCTTGTAATTGCATTGCTTACATAAGTTGATGGTAAGGAAAATTGAGATGAAATTGGTTCCAAATTTATTGGTTACTGCTACTATTGCTTTAAGTTTTTCTACCGTAGATGTAAAATCTGCATCTGCTGCAATTCTTAATTACGCTTTCACCGTTGATAGCCCATTAACAAAGGGGAATGGCTTTTTTAGCTTTGATGACTCAACCTTCAGCAATGACTATAATCCCGAAGCTCCCATTAAGTCACTTTCTTTCAACTTTGATGGCGATACCATTTACACTGAACAAGATGATGCAAATTACCCAGATTTTCCTCTTGTTTTTAAAACCACATCCTTAACAGGACAAACGTATTTTGGATTAGATTATCAGTTTAATGATAAAGCTAATCCTTCCAGTTCTATCAGTTATGAAATTATTGGTGAGGATTTTACAATTTACTCTAAAACTTCTCCCAATGCTGAACTTATATCAGGTACAGTTTCTTATAGAAAAGTACCTGAACCTACAACTTTAGTTGGTGTTCTTTTTGCTTGTAGCCTTGGTTCAATGATGAAGAGAAAAGTAGTATCAATGAAAAAGATTAAAATCTAACTTTGGTTAAGTTGATATTAACAATTTCTTTGCCAAGGATTAATCTCTTACTAGTAGGCTTTTAGGTGGGGAAACAACATCTGACACATTGATAGTAGAGAGAAAAATTGGAACTTAAAATCTGATTTTGCTCGTACCAATTCTCTATAAAGCTGCACATTATGACGCCTCCCAACCTCTCCTTAACAAGGGTGGTGGGGTTATTTCTATGGGTGTTAATAAAGAATTGCTATAAGGGAATAATTACGAAATTTTCCTATGATTTCTCCACCATCTTTGTGTTAGCTGTTCTGTACTTTAACTTACCTGTTAGCCAGGAGTAGAGAATGGTAGATTACCGGAATTTTGAGCAGTCCCTGGACAGTCGAATCAAACGACGTAACTTAATTATTGGGGCAGGAGCATTATCTGGTTTAGCGATCGCTAACCAATTTTCTTCTCAAAGAGCGATTGCTAGAAGCAGATTTTCCAATTATCCTTTCACTTTGGGTGTTGCATCGGGTGAACCCTATCCTACCAGCGTAGTGATTTGGACTCGTCTGGCTCCTGAACCCTTAAACGGAGGTGGAATGCCGCCTGTGAATGTGCCAATTCGCTGGGAAGTTGCCACTGATTCTAATATGAGGCGCATTGTCTCTAGAGGTACGGTACTGGCAACTCCAGAACTAGCTCATTCAATTCGAGTTGTAGTAGAAGGCTTGCAATCTGATACTTGGTACTGGTATCGGTTTCTTGTCGGTCAAGACGCTAGCCCCATTGGTCGCACTCGTACAGCGCCTTTAGCAAATAGCTACTTAAGTAAATTTAACTTTGCCCTTGTCTCCTGTCAGCACTATGAGCAGGGATACTATACTGCCTACAAATATCTGGCTAAAGATGACCTCGATTTAGTAGTGCATGTGGGCGATTACATCTATGAAGGGGGAATCACAGAAAATCGCCCTAGACAACATAATGGTTCAGAAATTTTTACTTTAGAGGATTACCGCAACCGTCACGCCCTCTATAAAACTGATACCAATCTGCAAGCAGCTCATGCAGCGCTTCCTTGGATTGTTACCTGGGACGATCATGAGGTAGAAAACAACTACGCCAACAACATCTCACAAATTGATACTGAACCAGATCAGGATCGGGCAATTTTCCTCCAACGGCGAGCTATTGCTTATCAGGCTTACTACGAACACATGCCACTACGCCCCTTCTCGCGTCCCGTTGGCCCCGATATGCAACTTTACCGTCGGCTCTCCTTTGGTAACTTAGCCACCTTCCATGTTTTAGATACCCGCCAATATCGCACCGATCAGCCCTGTGGTGATGGCACTAAAGAACGTTGCCCAGAAAACTTAGATCCGAATGCAACGATTACCGGACAGGCACAGGAAAATTGGTTATTCGATGGTCTAAATAGTTCACAAGCTAAGTGGAATGTTTTGGCGCAGCAAGTACCAATTGCTCAAAGAGACACAACACCAGGGGAAGGCGGAACTTACAGCATGGATAAATGGGATGGTTATGTGGCTTCGCGCGATCGCCTCATGGCTTTCCTCGGACAGCGCCAGCCCTCTAATCCAGTATCCTTGGCAGGTGATGTGCATTCTAACTGGGCGATGAATCTGAAGGCTAACTTTGATCAGCCAGAATCCGCCACACTTGGAAGTGAATTTGTCGCTACCTCAATTAGCTCCGGTGGCGATGGGGCAGACAGCAACCCCAACGTTGAAGCTTACTTACCCGATAATCCACACATTAAGTTCTACAATAATCAACGGGGGTATGTTCGCTGTGCTTTGACTCCCACAACCTGGAAGACAGACTATTTGGTTATGTCAAAAGTCACAACCCCAAATGGCACGATTAGTAAGCGGGCTTCATTTGTGGTTGAAGATGGTCGTCCAGAAATACAACAAGCCTAATCGTCTAATTCCCAGGTATCAGA
This sequence comes from Nostocales cyanobacterium LEGE 12452, assembly GCA_015206945.1. GTDB lineage: Bacteria > Cyanobacteriota > Cyanobacteriia > Cyanobacteriales > Nostocaceae > Nostoc. Next base: position 11,647 of record JADEXV010000021.1, read on the forward strand.
ACCAAACAAAAACAGATAGAAACAGGTAAATCATTAGTGTTTATCTGTTTCTATCTGAGTTTTCATCTTCATATAAGAGGAGTTAAGAGTTTTAATTCCTAACTCCTAACTCCTAACTTTTCATTTCAGTTTAATAAGCATCCATTGGCAGACAAGAACAAACAAAATTGCGATCGCCAAAAGCTGCATCAATGCGACCAACAGCAGGCCAGAATTTATATTCACGAGTCCAAGGCGCAGGATAGGCAGCTTGTTCGCGAGAATAGGGATGTTGCCATTCCCCGATAATTAAACTTTCGGCAGTGTGGGGTGCGTTCTTCAAAACATTATCTTGGATATCCACCTTGCCAACTTCTATTTGGGCAATTTCTTGGCGAATAGAAATCAACGCATCACAGAAACGATCCAACTCTTGCTTAGATTCACTTTCTGTAGGTTCCACCATGATTGTACCCCCTACAGGCCAGGAGACAGTCGGCGCGTGGAAACCATAATCTATGAGACGCTTGGCGACATCATCGATTTCGATCGCAGCAGATTTTTTGAGCGATCGCAAATCTAAAATACATTCATGGGCAACTAGACCATTTTTCCCCTGATACAAAACCGGATAGTACGATTCCAATTTCTTAGCGATGTAGTTAGCGTTGAGAATCGCCACCTTAGTAGCTTCGGTTAAACCATCTGCACCCATCATGGCGATGTACATCCAAGAAATCACCAAGATACTCGCACTACCCCAAGGCGCAGCCGCCACAGCACCAATATGTGAGTGCTGAGTTGAGTCGTTGATAGTAACAACAGGATGTCCGGGGAGAAAAGGCACAAGATGAGATGCAACGCCAATGGGTCCCATACCAGGGCCACCGCCACCATGAGGAATACAGAAAGTTTTGTGCAGATTCAAGTGACAGACATCCGCGCCAATATCCCCAGGACGGCAAATTCCTACTTGGGCGTTCATATTTGCCCCATCCATGTAAACTTGTCCACCATGACTATGGACAACAGCGCAGATTTCCTGAATTGGCTCCTCAAAAACACCATGAGTTGAGGGATATGTCACCATTAAGGCGGCTAATTCATTGCTATGTTTTTCTGCCTTCGCCTTCAAATCATCAACGTCAATATTACCTTGTGAATCACAGGCAACCGCCACTACCTTCATCCCACACATCACCGCACTTGCTGGATTTGTTCCGTGTGCGGAGGTGGGAATCAAACAAACATTGCGATGTGCTTCGCCCCGATTTTCGTGATATTGACGAATTACTAAAAGTCCAGCATATTCGCCCTGAGAACCAGCATTGGGTTGTAGAGAAATTCCCGCAAAACCAGTAATTTCAGCTAACCATGCCTCAAGTTGCTCAAACAAGATTTGATAACCTTGCGTTTGCGATGCAGGGGCAAACGGGTGAATCTTGCCAAATTCTTCCCAACTTACCGGAATCATCTCAGCAGTTGCATTCAACTTCATTGTGCAAGAACCCAAAGGAATCATTGATGTCGTTAGCGACAAGTCCTTGCTTTCCAGCTTGTGCAGATAACGCAACAACTCCGTTTCTGAGTGATAGCGGTTAAAAACTGGGTGAGTGAGATATGTACTTGTACGGGCAAGGGTTGAGTTTTCTAGAGGTAATTTGCGCCGTGCTGCAATTAAGTCTCCAATTTCTGTAAAGCTGAAAAATGGACTATCAGACGCTGCAAAAATTTCCCAAAGCTTTATCAAATCATCTACTGTAGTTGTTTCATCTACAGAGATACCAATGGCAGTGTCATCAAAAATCCGCAGGTTAATATTCCGTGCTTGACAAGCTTTGAGAATTACCTCTAGGCTGCGTGTTCCCAATTCCACCCGCAGTGTATCAAAGAAATCTTCAGAACTAATTTTGTAACCCAGATGCTTTAGTCCTGCTGCCAACATTAAAGTTAGCTGGTGGATATTCTCTGCAATTTGCTTCAGTCCAGTTGGGCCATGATAGACGGCGTACATACTCGCCATTATCGCCAACAGAACCTGTGCAGTACAAATATTACTAGTAGCTTTCTCGCGCCGGATGTGCTGTTCGCGGGTTTGCAAGGCGAGACGTAATGCAGGCTTACCTTGGGCATCTTTTGATACACCCACAATTCGCCCTGGAACCAGTCGTTTATACTCTTCCTTCGTAGCAAAGTATGCCGCATGAGGCCCCCCAAATCCCAACGGAATACCAAACCGTTGAGTGCTACCGACAGCAATATCAGCGCCAAATTCCCCAGGAGGGGTTAGCAAAGTTAAACTTAAAGGATCTGCTGCTACCGTCACCAATGCACCCTTAGCATGGGCTTTTTCGATAAAAGCGCGGTAGTCGTAAATAGTGCCATCACTTGCCGGGTATTGCAGAACAGCCCCAAAAATTGGTTGATCAAAATCAAATGTTTGATGATCGCCAACAATAATATTAATCCCCAATGGTTTAGCACGTGTTTGCAACACATCAATGGTTTGGGGATGGCAGTCACGAGAGACAAAATAGGCATTTGCCTGATTTTTGGAGACACCATAGCTTAGGCTCATCGCTTCAGCGGCGGCTGTGGCTTCATCCAATAATGAAGCATTGGCAATTTCCAAACCTGTGAGGTCGATAATCAGGGTTTGAAAATTCAGCAGCGCTTCTAATCGCCCTTGGGCAATTTCTGGCTGATAGGGAGTGTAGGCAGTATACCAACCGGGGTTTTCTAGGATGTTACGCCCAATCACAGGTGGGGTAATAGTGTCGTAATAGCCCATACCAATGTATGAACGGAAAACCTGATTTTTGGCAGCAACTTTTTTTAACGATGCCAGTGCTGCATACTCACTTTCTGCTGCTGGTAATTTTAGCGGTTGCTTCAGCCGAATTGCCTGTGGAACTGTTTGGTCGATTAGAGCATCCAGGCTGGGAAACCCCAAAACCTTAAGCATAAGCTGGATGTCATCGGAGTTAGGACCAATGTGTCTTGGCACAAAACTACTTAACTTTTGACTTTTTTCGTCCAGCACTTGCTGCTCATTAGACTTGAGAATAGGGGCGTTCAATACCACAAATTACTCTCCAGATGGTACTATTATCATATTTTGCAATAAATACTCTTAAACTGGGGGCTGAGGACTGGGGATTCGGAAGATATTGGATAGGTGAATAAGAGTAATTATTAATTACCTTCTCCACTCACCTACTCCCTTACTCTTCCACTCAGCACTCAGCACTCAGCACTCCTACTCCCCTTCTACTTGGGCGCGATACTCATCTGCTGTCAATGCATCTTCAACTTCGCCGGGGTCATTGACGCGGACTTTCAAAAACCACCCTTCCCCGTAGGGGTCTTCTGACACTTCTTCGGGGGAACTAATTAAGGCTTCATTCCGTTCTATAACGGTGCCTGTCACTGGTGAATTCAGTTCCTCAACGGCTTTCACTGATTCAATCGTGCCAAAGTTTTCTCCCCTGGTGAGAGCATCGCCAATTTCTGGTAGTTCCAAAAAGACGATATCACCCAATTCATGTACGGCAAACTCAGTAATGCCAATGGTGGCAATTTCACCATCTATTCTCACGTATTCATGAGAATCCAGGTATCTGAAATCTTGAGGATATTCAAAAGACATATCACTTCCTCTCCCTTATTAAAAAAATTATTGCCCCAATAGTCATCCAAGCCATATCCGGTAATGAACCTGACTGTAGATTGAATAACTCACAACACATTATTCCTCAAAAACCTCAGCGCTTATCAGTTGGCAACACGATTTTTTGACCGATAAAAGGGACGTTTAACTACAACTGCTGGATAAGCTTTGCCACGAATGTCCACTTCTAGCTGCTGACCGACAGTTGCTAGCTGGGTGGGAACGTAGCCTAATGCAACAGGATAACCAAGTGTAGGTGACAGGGTGCCACTAGTAACTTCTCCCACAACTTTACCTGTGGATAACACTTGATAGCCATGACGGGCAATGTTGCGTCCTTGGGTTTGCAAACCTACCAATCGGCGATGCACTCCCTTGGATTTTTGCTCTGCTAAAACTTCCCGACCAATAAAATCGCCTTTGGTATCTAAATGAACTAGCCACCCCAAACCTGCTTCTAAGGGTGTGGTGGTGTCATCGATATCTTGTCCGTAAAGTGCCATCGCTGCTTCTAGCCGCAGAGTGTCTCGCGCACCGAGTCCACAGGGGATAACACCACTTTTATGGAGACTTCGCCACAATTCTACTCCCACATCTGGGTCTACCATCACCTCAAAGCCATCTTCTCCGGTGTAACCTGTGCGGGCTAGGAAGGCAGGTTTACCTAGTAGAGTTGCTTCTAAATGTCCAAAGGCTTTGATTGGTTGTAAGTTTTCTTGCACTAATGGCTGGAGATATTTAATCGCTTTTGGCCCTTGCACGGCAATTAATACTTTATCTGGTGAAAGGTCTTGGAATTGCAACTTATCCAGGTCAAGATGCTGCAATAGCCATGCTTTATCTTTAGCAGAGGTTGCCGCATTGACTATGATGAATGCCTTTTGTGTACCACTGGTGTCTTCACCTTGATAATAAACAATGATGTCGTCAATAATTCCCGCTTGGGGATTTAACAATACGGTGTATTGTGCTTGACCAGCTTGCAAACGACTCAAGTCGGAAGGTACTAGTGGCTGGAGTTGGGAAATCAGGTTTTTACCTTGGAGGGTAAATTTGCCCATGTGGGAAATATCGAACATTCCGGCTGTATTTCTTACAGCCTCGTGTTCGCGGCTAATTCCACTAAATTGCACGGGCATTTCCCAGCCGCCAAAGCTGGTAAGGCGTGCTTTGAGTTCTACACCCAATTGATATAAAGGGGTTCGCGCCAGAGATTGGGCGTTGTCTTCTTGATTAGCCACAGGTAATTATTGCGATCGCACCTCAACATCTATCATCCTACGAGATGCTTTCTGGTTTTACAGTCTTTGTGTATTGAATTGGTTATGGGGCATAGGGCATTGGGTATACAAGGCAGAGGGGCAGAGGAGAAAGACTTACTACTACTAATTCTCCCCTGCTCCCCTGCTCCCTTGTCCCCTTCTGTAAGGTTTAATAGTTAATAGTGGAAGTGTTGAGATTTATTAAGAAGAGATTATGAAATATTGGCAACTGTTAGCTAGCTTTGTCTTAGCTATGGTTCTTTTTTTGTTTCCCCTATCGGCGCAAGCTGCAAGTTCTTCTAGTATTACCCGTTCTGTGGGTAATGATGAACTCAAGGGCAAGGATTACTCTGGTCAAAGTTTAATTGGTACTGAGTTTACCAATCTCAAATTAGAGAATGCTAATTTTAGCAATGCTGATTTACGTGGTGGCGTATTTAACGGTAGCGTATTGGAGGGAGTAAATCTGCATGGTGCTGATTTTAGTGAAGGCATAGCCTATCTAACAAGGTTTAAGGATGCTGATTTAAGTGATGCTGTGTTGACTGATGCGATGATGCTACGTTCTACTTTTGATAGCGTGGATGTCACAGGTACCGATTTTACGAATGCAATATTAGATGGGATACAAGTAAAAAAGCTTTGTGTTAAGGCAAGTGGTGTAAATTCTAAAACTGGTGTGGAAACTCGCAAGTCTCTAGGATGTAAGTAAATCCTAACCCCTCTTTGCTAGTGGAGAGGGGTATATTTTTTAACGAATTACGAAATTGTACTGAGCGACTTGCTTTGACTTGTGCCGAGCAGAGCCGAGGTAGCGAAGTCGAAAGGAGCCCAAGTATTACGAATTACGAATTATGCGCAGCGATCGCTAGTGATATGCTTCTGTTAAAAAGCTTGCATAATTTGCCCGAACCGTCATAGTTGTCGGATGACTTATACCTAAAGTCCGTTCGCAAATTTTTAAAGCTTTCTCAAATAAGGGTTTGGCTTTCCTGTAGCGTCTTGTATGACGGTAGAGTGCTGCTAGATTGTTCAGGCTAATGGCGACATCGGGATGGTTATTTCCCAGCAGACGCTTACTCAGTTCTAAAGCTTGCTCATACAAAGGTTCGGCTTGCTTGTAACTTCCTGTAGATTCGTAAAGTTGTGCTAAATTATTCAGGCTGGTGGCAACATCGGCATGGTTATCTCCCAGCAGGCGTTTTCTCAGTTTTAATGCTTGCTTGAACAAGGGTTCGGCTTCGCTGTAGCGTTTTGTATAACAATACAATGCTCCTAAATTGTTCAGACTCGTGGCAACATGGGGATGTTCTTCTCCTACTAGGCGTTTCCACAATTCTAAAGCTTGCTGATACAAAGGTTCAGCTTCGCTATAGCGTCCTGTATATTCGTAGATTAATGCCAAATAGCTCAGGCTAGTGGCGACATCGGTATGTTCTTCTCCTAACAGACGTTTTCTCAGTGCTAAAGCTTGCTCAAGCAAGGGTTTGGCTTCTCTGTAGCGTCCTGTAGTTTCGTAAAGTACTGCTAAATTGTTCAGACTAGTGGCGACATCGATATGTTCTGAACCAAAACGATTTTGAGTTAGTTCTACACACCGTTCCAACCAAGGCTCTGCTTGCTGATAAAGTCCTTGACCTTGATAAAACCAGGCTAATTTAGTAAACAGAGTGATTAGATTGTCATTGCCTAGATATTCGGATAGGTGAGTTGCAACTTCTGTAATATGCGGGATATGTGGAGTGAGGTTGAGAATATCTTCTGGGTTAAGCTGTTGCGGAATTAGCTTTGCTACCTCTAACATCATGGCTGCAAATTTAGTTTTTGCTTCATCCGCTTCACTTGACTTATCCAACTTCATTCGGAAAAGTTGTCGAATCTGTGGATTTAGAAGATAAATTCCTTTACTTTTCTGTTGTAGCAAATGCAATTCCAGTAAATCGGCTATAGCTTTCTTGTTGAGTTCTTGTTTTTTGTCATCTTCTATTGCCTCAACAGATAGGGGAATGTCAGCTAAAGCACACAAACTTAGCAGACAGCCAAAGCTTTGGGCATTCTCATCCAACTGTTCCCAACTCAATTCAAAAGCTTCAAATATACCGTATTCATCAGGCATCAATGAGTTAGCATTGACTACTGGTTCATATTCCACTCGTTTCTTCTCTAGCCGCTTCAGCAGTGTTTCCAGAGACAAATCTGGCATTTTATCCAAATATTGTCCCACTAACTCTAACGCTAAAGGTAAATATCCCAAAAATTTACAAATTCTTCTGGCAACCCAAGCTTCTTGTTGCAGTCGTTCTCGAACCACAAGCGATTTTAATAGTTTCATCGCCGCCAATGGTTTGAGGGTATCTAATTCGCTATTATATTTTACGCTCAGATAAGCTTGTAACTTTTCTAGTTTGTCTCGATTGTTGAAAGTCGCTAACTCAGGAGAATTCTGGGCAAACTTGTCATATACCTCACCCACCCACTTTGTGAAAGCAGTAATATCAATGTTTAATTCGCTGGCAAGTTTAACTTTAGTTTTACCTAAGTTTTCTGTCTGAAAATATTTTGCAAAAGCTACCGTTTGCTCTAGAGATAAGCCATTCGTAGCAGCTTCTTTGGCTAGAAAATTAGCCCATTGCATAAACAGCTTTGTAAAGTTTATTTTTATTCTAGCTTTGTCTTTAATTAGTAAATATTCTCTCTTTGGGGTAAAAATACCATTTGGATAAAAATATTTAAAAGCAGTGGCTTGCCTTTGGGTATCGCCACTTGAGCCTCTGAAGTTCAAATTTCGAGTGTTTGTACTCAAAATGACTATGCGATGTCTACGATTGTCACTGAGCGGCTGGTGAGCGGAGTCGAACCATGTCGTTCGCGCAGCGTCTCGTAGAGAAGTGCGGGCTACGTCTACACTCTTTATCACTTAGCATCAGAATCTAACCGCAGAGGTGCAGAGGGCACGAAGGAAGAAAGAAGAGGGAACAAAAGCTATTTTAAGTTAAAATTAGCGTCTCGCAGAGAAGCTATCGCTAATTTGAAGTTACTATTGATGGGCGATCGCTACTAATAAACTTTAAAGCCCCCTGTCTCCTAATACTAAGGTGATTGATTTAACACCCACTTCAACCACTGCCTAAAGGAACTTATAGTATTCAACCTTTGAACTCCAGGCGCACGAACTGCGGCCAGTCCATCAATGGCGACTAATGCGGCGTATTGCAAGCCCAAGAAACTATCAACTGCGGCATAAGGGCCACCTAAAGTAATCGCCCCAGCCGCATACATTTGGCCTCGATCACTACGCATTTCTACTAGTTCAAAATTGTTCGCTACAGTCAATCGCCCTAAATGATTCACTGGTAAATTGTAATGTTTTACCAAATCTGCTAGAAGGGGATTGGCATCTACCTTGGCATCCAGTCCAGTAGCATCAACAATAAAGTCAGCTAGCAATTTCATTTCCCCAAAGCTTTGCTCTCGGATATGGGTAATAGTCCGGTTTTGGGCATCTCGTTCTACATCCAGAACCTCACCGAAGGTAATTTGATACCAGCCTTCGCTTAACCCTTGGGCAGTAATTTGCTGCCAGTCTTGGCGGTCGGCGGTGGTAGTTCCACCCCAGTCTGCTAGTAAACGCTTACGTTCATCGGGGGTGGCTTTTTCTAACATTGCCCGGAGTTCGCCGCCCCAACAGGCTTTTGGCCAGTTAAAGGGTTGAAATTCGTAATGATTTTTGACTAGGCGCTGGGTATTTTGAAATTTATTGCCTTGAGGTTTAGGCGATCGCATTAAATGCAAAACTGCTATATTCTGATTTCGTTTTCTGGCTTCATAAATCCGCTGCACAATCCGCGAAGCCACAATTCCCCGCCCCCGAATCAATACCGTACCACCTTGTTGCTCTAGTTGCTCATAAACATGATCGTGAGCTTCATAAGCATTGACTACAGATTTAAAATCTTGATATTTTTCTCTATAAGCTTGCAAATCTGGGAGAAACTGAATTGCTGGATATCCAGTAGCTAAATGTAAATAACGACTAACTAAAAAAGCATAATTTCCTGGGCCGCGAGAATAGGCTACGCAATATCTGCCATCATCAGTTTTGCGAATTACCCTAACTCGCCCATAGCGATAAATTTGATTCCAGCCAATGCGCTTCGTTTCCCTATCTATAGAATCGAAGACATTACCCGCACGGGGAGTATAAGTTTCTGCAAATGTTGGTTCAGCAAAAACTTGCCACAAAAACTTGAATGCTGACTTTATCTGTCCCTTGGCTAAGTCTCTCCAAGCTTCACGCAAGGCATAACTAGGCCAACCCCAAATATTATCAGGACAAGAGTCAGAATTAGAACGCAGTCTTTCATATAAAGGAATTTGCGAATTCAGACAGAGGCGCTTGTAACGAGCATAAGGTTCCGCCTCTAATCCCAAAGCCACAATTTTGTCGGCACGTACACCACTAATTCGCAGCAAATCAGCCCATAAAAAGCTACCCAATCCCGCCCCGATCGCTAGATAATCAGATTCATCTACTGGTAATCCTGTCGCATGAAGTGCTTGTACAGAGACCTTTTGTGCCTGAAATGCCAATGGCGGGAAATTACTTGCCACGGGCGCTAGCGGCTGAACTACAGGCAAGCTGGGGTCTGGGCGATTGGTATTTGCGTTGAAGTGAATCGTTGAAGGGGGGGTAGTATCTGGTACAGAGGCGTTAGCACCAAATGTTACTGCAATCAAATATGGGCCAATTTGCAACGTATCGCCATTAACCAGAATACTGCGCGTTTGTGGTTGCCCATTGACATAGACACCGTTAACGCTGCCTTGGTCAATCACTACTAAATGGTCTTGTTCCCAGTCAATTAGGGCATGGTAGCGAGAAACTTCATTACTATTAAGCAGCATCCGAGAAACCCGCATTCCCCTGAGTTCAGCAGGTAAGCGAGCAAATTCTCGACCAAAAGCGATCGGCATATTTAACAGTGGTTCTCGCCGTTCACCCGTCGCTGGTTCTTCCCAACTCAATTGGATTTGTAAGTCATTTGTCATTGGTCATTTGTCATTGGTCATTGGTCATTAAGTTAAGAGTTAGGAATTCTTCCTATGCTCCTCTGCTCCCTGCTCCTCGATCACTGAGCGCAGCCTCTCGTAGAGAAGTGCTGCTCCTCTACTCCCCTGCCCTCCTTCTCAACTACCCCGCGCTACCAACACACTCACTGCCGCAGCTAAAGATGTCCCACACCAATGACAGCCAATTTGTAGATTCTCTCCTGGGGAAACTTTATGACATTTAGGGCATTCTAAGCCATAAATTCCTGGCGGTGGTGCAGGGGGTGTTGCTGGATGATGGTGATGTCCGAGATTTACTGGTGGATTGGGTGGTAGCAAAATTGTTGCTGGAATGCTAGCTGTGGAAACGCTTGTAACATTGAGTTTTATTTGTCCCAAAGTGATACTAGTGCCCTCAGTTAAAGGCATTTCACCTTGGACTAATTGCCGTCCATCGATAACGGGGGGATTTTGCGATCGCAAATTCCTGATATAAAAGCGTTGTTGCTGGTGATGAAAAAATATTTCAACGTGCAGTCCAGACACAGTAGGATGACTCAGAACAATATCGCACCGGAGGGGATCGCGACCGATGCGGACAGTACCATGATTTCGACTTGGCTGTTGTTCGTAAATGTTCTGAGTTTTATCTTGACCTGCATCGTGCCACTTTAAAGTTAGTGCGTTCATGGTTCTAACTTCGTAAATCTTATTTAGCTACTTCAACTTCTTTCTGTGCGATTCCTAACATGATTGAGTCGGTGCAAGCAAGCATTTAGAAAAAACTTCAACAAGTTTTATCTATCCGACGCTAATTTATCAGCAATGCGTGTTGTTTCTGGCAGTCGATATTTGGGCGTACAACGCAATACATAGTCAATCGCTGTCGGTAAACTAATTCGATGACCACTGGAGATGTAAAGAGGTTTTACTCCTGTGCGCGATCGCAAAACTGCCCCAATGGTTTCACCGTTATATATCAGTGGTTGCGTACTACCTTTGGTTTCTGCCAATTCTTCATGCTTGCCTACCAATCTGGACTTAGCTACACCAATTGTCGGCATATCTATAAGTAACCCTAAATGGCTAGCTATACCTAATCTGCGGGGATGAGCAATTCCTTGACCATCACACAGAATGATATCTGGTGTTGTTTTAATCTTTTCCAGGGCATCGAGGACAGCTGGAATTTCCCGAAATGAGAGGAACCCAGGAACATAAGGAAAGGTTGTAGGACGATGTGCTAGGCTTGTTTCGATTACTTGCAAATCAGGAAAACTCAGGACTGCAACCGCTGCACGGCTAATTGTCCCATCAGCTTCAAAACCCATATCCACTCCAGCAACATACTGGATAGGTTCTTGCAGTTGATCCTCAGTAATTACTTGGTTTTGCAGTGTTTCTTGGATAACTATGGCTTCTTCTAGCGTCGAAGGCCAAACATGATCTCGGTAAAATTTCATATTGAAAATTGGAATTTAACTGATTAATACTAATCTTGTTAATTTAGCTAAGTACAAAAATAAAACTTTTTGATGTTGATACAGGGAAAATATATTTTGGTAAAAGTCTGTGAAAGACTATCTTTATACTAAATATTTTAACCCAGGTTAGCTGATATCTTGCATCACAATGTTACTTAAGGCTGTCAAGAGGGAATCCTGAGAATATAAGTTTATTTTCCTAGATTTTCTCTTTTACTGGTTATGACACAGCCAAATATTCTAAAACTTGCAAAACAGGGAGATGCAGAAGCGATCGCCTCTCTGATGAACCGCCACTTACACCCCAAAGGGATCAATGCAAAAGTTGCCTTACAAGATGCTTGCTTAGAGGTAATGCTAGAATCTGCCCAAGTAGCAAATCAGCAAATTTTAGTTGCATTTATCCGCAAAGGGTTAACAGCTTTAGGGGCTGCATCTGTTGAAAGAGTCAAAGTTTATGGACAACAAACAGGTAAGGAGTTTCCGGCTTGGAGTAAAGAGTTTGATTTGGGCATGATAGAAGCTGATTTAGAACCAGTAGATAATGAACAGTCTTCTAACAATCCTCAAATTCTAACTATTTGTATTAACTTAAGTGGCGATACTGCACAGGGATTAACAAACCAAGATTTTGAATTTATTGCTAATCAAATCAGTACTGATATTTTATCATCTTGTAATGACGTTTTTATCCAAAAAGTAAGTATTAGTAATGGTAGCTCTGTGATTACAAAGGAACGTTAGTATTTAATTTACCTTACATAATTATATAGGAACAGTCTCCAATCTTGGTTTTTACAAGAGATATGACAAATCCAGCTAAACTTTAAATATAGGAATACAAAAATTCTGAAAATGTTTCTTATAGGTGTAAAGAGGGAATCATAATATAGACAATAAATAATTTATTTTTTACACTTATAGGTTATGACGCAGCCGAATAATCAAGAAGTTATTAAGCAAAAATTACAAAAGTTTTACTGGCCTTTATGGTTTCCTTATCCTAGCTCTTGGTTAAAAGCATTGATTTTGACTCTATTTTTGAGAATTATTATATTTATAGTTCAAAATACTGGAAAGCTAGGTTATGACATCGTATATTTCGTACATAGCCCGGAATTATTTTTGATATTTACAATATTGTTAATTTTATCTCCAATTCCGATAATTTCTTTGACTCATCACTGCTTACACTTACTTGTTAGTCAGTTGATATCAGAAACTCAAGCACCTGAAATAGGTAGAACACACGGATTATTACTAGGAATAATGAGTTGGTGGGAAGGATTGTACGCTTGGCTTGTAATTGTGATTTCTACACTGATAGCACTTTTGTTTTCTATAATACTTATACCATTATTTAATCCTAACTCCGGCACACAAATAGCACTTTTGTTTTCTATAATACTTATACCATTATTTAATGCTAACTACGGCAGACAAATTGAATACTATACACAAATAGAAAATATTAATAATGTAATCTTAATATTTGGGCTATTCTATATTTCTGCTGGGGCACTGATTTATCAAATCGAATATTTGGTAAAACAGCGAATAATATCTGCTTATTCTGGCAACAAAGAAAAAGATGCCAGTGAACCAAACATTAATTTAGATACAGATAAAAATACAGAAAAAGAACTCAACAGATTGCGTGGAGAAATGGGGTTACACACAATAAAATCAAATATTTTATCGAATCAGGGACAAAATACAATTATCGAGTCTCGACGGAAGGCTCATAATTTAAATAAAAAGTTTTTGTTCGTTTTTATAACATTTTCAATTTCTCTAGGAATCTACTTTTCTTCAAGATTTTCAGAAATACTTCCCATAACTTCTAAAAGTACAACACAAATACCATCAAAGCCTGTATTAGTTACACCCTCACCAATGACTTCAAAATCGGCGACAGTGTTACTTGAAACTGATACATTTCGAGAGGCAGTAAATCAAGCAATTAATGCAGCTAACCTGACTCAATCAGCAAAATCTCCAGATGAGTGGAAGACAGTTGTGGGTCAGTGGGAAGCTGCGATCGCACTTATGAAAACTGTGCCATCTTCTAGCCCAAATTATGTAGTAGCTCAACAAAAAATCAAAGAATATCAGATAAATCTCAACTACGCTGAGAAAAATGCCCTTGGTAATAAGTAACGCGATCGCACCTTAAAGGTTACACCAGAAGAGTTTATAGAAAATTTGTAAGCGCGTAGGCGTAGCCCGTCGTAGACATCGCTCTTATTTTTACCTATCTTGATGAAATGTGATGGATTTATCCTTTAGAAGGATATCCGGTTAATTCTCCCTAGCTAAAATTTTATAGTAAAAGTAATTTCGCCCCCGAAGCCAATCATGACAGAAGGAAAAACGCGGCGTAATTTCCTAATTACTAGCATTGCTGTAACTGGAGGTATTGTGGCAACTAATGCTTTTGAGCAAAATACTACCAACACTGCAACACCGCCAGCAAATATGCCGGAACGGGTTCTGGGACGCACGAAAGTAAATCTGCCTGTCTTCGGGTTTGGAGCAGGACAAGTGCCACTATCCGCCGGCGAAGGAAAAGAGGCTGATGCTACGGCAATTGTTCAAAGAGCGCTAGAACTTGGCATTCGCTACTTTGATACAGCAGCTAGTTATGGGCCGAGTGAAGATTATTTAGGCAAAGTGCTACCACCCCATCGCTCAAAGCTGTTTCTAGCCAGCAAGACCGATAAAAGAGATCGGGATGGTGCATGGCGAGAATTGGAGCGATCGCTAAAACGTCTCAATACAGATTATCTCGATTTGTGGCAGTTGCATCACGTCTCTTTTTCGGAAGAACTCGACACCATTTTTAGTCCATCTGGTGCAATTAAAGCTTTAGAAGAAGCCATAGAACAAAAATTGGTGCGTTTTGCTGGGATCACCGGACATCACGACCCTCAAGTAATTGCTGAAGGGTTACGTCGCTATCCTTTCCACACTACACTGATTCCTGTAAATGCTGCCGACAAACACCACCCACGTCCATTTATTCCAGTAGTTTTACCAGTTGCTCAAGAAAAAAATGTCGGTGTGATTGCAATGAAAGTCCCGGCTTATGGTCGGCTGTTTAAATCTGGTGCATTGACAGGTATGGAGGAAGCTTTAGGTTACACACTGTCTCAGCCTGGGGTTCATTGTTGCGTGATTGCAGCACAGACAGTTCCACAATTAGAAAATAATGTCAAGATAGCGCGGGCTTTTGTACCCCTGAAGGAACCAGAATTGACAGCGATCGCTCAACGGGCTGCTAATGTCTGGGAAGATAGTACATTCTTCCGTGCTTGGACTTAGTATAGCCCACAATAAAAAATGCTCAAATCAAGCTGCAAACTATCAAATCAAGCCAAGTTTATCCTTGCTGGTGTGACTGAGAGCCTAGAGATCCTAATTTTTTCCAATGGTCAATGGGGGTTTAACGATGACGAAGCCCGACTTTAACAAAATTTCCCGTCAAGAACTTAGAGCATATATTTTAGCTCATCGTGAAGATGATGAAGCGATTGAGGCATTAATCAAACGGGGAAGTCCTAATAGTCCGACATATCCATTCCCTGAGACGAATGAGGATTTAAGGGAAATGGAAGAGATACTCAAGAAAAAACTGGGTAGTAGTGGAGAGGCTGTCTAACTAGTTGAAAGATTTTACAATGGGTTGAGATAGTAAAACTTGCAGATGTTACATTTGCCAGTCCCGCTGATAATATTGTGCCGCTTGCGACATATTAAATTGCAATAGCTTCTCCTCTGGCAACTTGTATCCCAAACTCGGCTTAAAAGGCGAAATATTCAAACTGCGAATAATTTCTGACGCCACAGCCTTTGCGAGTAACGGTGGTACAGAGTTACCAACTTGTCGAAATCCATGCCATTTGGTTACATGAAATCTAAACCAATCGGGATAAGAATGCAATCTCGCCGCTTCCCTGACGGTGATACAGCGCGGCGTAGATGGATGAATCGGTCTCGGAGATGTGAAAGAACCCCTATACTTATCTGTTCCGGCTCTTAAAGTATTACAGACACCACCAGGATGTAGCTTATGAAAACGACTAATTTTTTCTCTTTCGCCTTGTTGAGTCTCCTGAAAACGTTTAACAGTTTCCGCAGAATGTTTTGTTCTTAAACTTGAAGAAAGTATTCGCAAATCATATTCTCGTTTATAAGAATAATCATCATTTAGGCATTTGATCCCGCGAAGTACAAGAGCATAATTACTAGGCTTTTCGTAGTCTGCAACAACCCAATCTCTTGTTAGTAACTCTGGATATTTTTCTATTTCAGGTAAATCTCCAATTGCATCCCATACTGTAGGACTCAATGGAATGTCAGATATTTTTTTAGAATTTAAATTATTTGGTAATGCTTGTTTAGTAATCGGCTGAGGATATTTTGGTAATTCTACATCCTCCCTTGCACCTATAAGAAATAATCTCTCGCGGGACTGTGGTACTCCGTAATTTGCAGCGTTGAGAATTTTATAATTTTCTTCTACTTTATAGCCGTGAATTCTAAACTCGCTAATTAATGTTTGGAGGATTTGTTTATGTTCGCCAACCGTTATCCCCCGGACATTTTCCATCACAAAGAATTTCGGTTTTAGTTCAAAAACCAGTCGATGAAAGTGAAATACCAAAGAGTTTCGAGGATCGTCAACAGCCCGTTTACCAATTAGGGAAAATCCTTGACATGGAGAACCACAAATTACCACATCAATTTCGCGATCGCCAATCTCAGACCGATTCCTAATTTCTTCCCCGGTTGTATCGACAACACTTTTACATAACACTGAGCAATAAGGGAAGTTAAACTCATGTGTTGCACAGTGGATCGGGTCGATTTCCACAGACGCTAGCACATCAAAACCAGCTTGCTCAAAGCCAAGAGTCATACCGCCCGCACCAGCGAATAAGTCAACTGCGATCGCTCGTTGTTTTTTCATCTCATAAGCCATGACACCTCAATATATTTGGTCGCATTTGCAAAATTTCTTGAGCAGCGCGATCGCAAACCCCAACTTCTCCTAAACTTTGCCGCATTTCTTCATAATCTAGCAAAGTTTGCTCTCTGCGACTGGGATTGAGTAGCAGTTCCATCGCTGCTTGGGTAATATTTTCTACTGTGGCTTGCTCTTGTAAAAATTCTGGCACAATCGGCTTCATCACGACTAAATTAGGTGGCGATGCGAAGGTTATTGAACCTTTGAGAATTTTCCGAGCTATCCACGCAGTCAAACGACTAAGACGATAAACTACAACTTGTGGCACATTTAACAGAGCGAGTTCTAGATTGACAGTACCAGATTTGCTAATAGCTAAATCAGCAGCGGCAAAAACTTCCTTTTGCTGACTTGATAGAACTGTAGCCCGTAAACCGTAACGCTCAATAGCCTCCTCAATTGGCTGTCTATAAACTTCCAGCGACAGGGGAATCCAGAAACGAACTTCAGGTAATTTCGCTTGAATAGTTTGGGCAGCTTGAAAAATGACTGGTAAAAGATATTTTAGTTCTTGGCGGCGAGAGGCGGGAAGGAGTGCGATCGCAATTTCTTCTGGAGCAATCCCTAATGTTGCACGAGCTGCTTCCCTACTAGGAGCATCTTGCATTCGGTCAACCAAAGGATGTCCCACCCAACTAACATTTGCGCCTTTCTCGCGAAAGTAACGGGCTTCTTGTGGAAAGATTGCCAACAGCTTATCTGTAAAACCAACAATCCGATTAGTTCTCCGCAAACTTATTGACCAAGCCCACTCTTGGGGAGCAATGTAATACACCACAGGCACATCTGGCAGATGCTGTTTCATATAAGTCCCAATTTCTAGATTGGGAGTCATATAATCGATCAGCACTACTAAATCCGGTGGATTTTGTTTTAGGGAAGCGATCGCCTGACGTTGTACCTGAAGAGTCGGTAAAACATAAGGTAGCCCTTCTAGAATACCCATTGAGCCAATACTACTGGTATTTCCCAACAGAATTGCCCCAGCCTCTACCATTTTTTCGCCACCCAGCGCCACAATCTCTAATTCCAACCCAATCGCCACAGCTTGACGCTTCAGCGCTGAAATTAGTAGCGACCCTTGTAAATCGCCAGATACTTCGCCAGTGCTGATAAATATCCGCATTTGATAATTAAAGTTAGGAGTTAGAAATTAAAAGTGAGGAATTAAAAGTGAAGAGTTAGGAATGAGGAGTGAAGAGTTAAAAAATTTAATTTATCAACTCATAACTCATAACTCATAACTCCTAACTCCTAACTCCTAACTCACGATTCATCACTTGCGCCTTTTTTCCCTTTACTGGGAATTAAGCCACGTCTTCCAGGCATCTGAGAAAGTAGGAGGAAGCGTCGCAGATGCTGCAATTCTTCGCTATCTCCTAACAATTCCAACTGTTCCAAAGCATCCTTAAAAGACAAATCAGAACGGTAAAGAATGCGGAAGGCTTTTTTCAGCATTTGTAAATCTGCTGAGTCCATACCAGACCGTTTGAGTCCGACAAGATTGAGGGTTCGCACCCGCGCTGGATTTCCCTCCACCAGCATATATGGGGCCACATCCCGGTCAATACGTGCCATACCTCCCACCATTGCTTGTCTACCAATATGCACAAATTGATGGACACCTAAAACTCCACTGAGCCTAGCGCGTGATTCTATATGGACATGCCCAGCCAACGCCACAGAGTTAGCAATCACTACTTGGTCTTCAATGACGCAGTTATGAGCCACATGGACATAAGCCATCAACAGATTACCGTCACCAATTACCGTCGCTTCACCAGCACCGGTAGCGCGGTTAATGGTAACGTACTCACGAATTAAGTTGTTATCACCAATTTTGACCCAGGTTGGTTCTCCTACAAACTTCAGATCCTGGGGTTCCATGCCGATGGCTGCACCTGTAAAAATCTGATTTTGCGCCCCAATTTCACAAGGCCCCTCTAGCACTGCATGAGCGCCGATTATTGTTTCAGGGCCCACTTTGACATGCGCTCCAATCACAGCATAGGCACCGACTTGCACTGTATGGTGGAGTTCCGATTTCGGATGAATTACAGCAGTTGGATGAATTAGCGTTTTCAAGGGTGAATCTCCAGAACTGTCTTAATAATCCAGCGCCAGCGGGGTTTCTGAGGCAGCGCGTTACTCTGGTTAAGAGAGTTATACCGACTACCGCCCCATTGAGGCGACTGGCGTTGTTGAGTGTGAAATATTTCAGTGAACGAAAGTGTCGGGCAAAGCAAGTTAAGTGTGTTTGTGAGGGCGGCGAAAATCAAGAAATTATTCAGATGCTATTGTGGATTTTTTAACTGTTATCCTGTTTCAGGATTCAGTAGGGGCATTTCACGGCTATACCCATACCACGAAAGCAAACTTTTAGCTAACTAAAGAGAACATTAATTCCCCTTCACAAGCAAGTTGACCATCAACTTCGGCACGACCTTGCATCTTACCGAAACGACGTTGTTTTACCCATAACAGTTCCACCGTCATTACTAGTTGATCCCCCGGTACGACCTGGCGGCGAAAGCGAACTTTATCGATACCAGCGAAGACGAACAGCCCGCCTTCTACCGAAGACATTTGAGTTAGGACAATGCCTCCAACTTGTGCCATTGCTTCAACAATCAGCACCCCTGGCATCAGTGGACGTTCAGGGAAATGTCCTTGAAAATGGGGTTCGTTGATAGTGACATTTTTAACCCCAACAGCTTTTTTACCTGGAACGTAGTCAATTATTTTGTCTACAAGTAAGAATGGGTAGCGATGGGGTAGCAATTTCTGAATTTCTTCAGATGTGAAAGTTGTTTTAATCTCAGAACTGATTGTAATCTCATTTATACCCTGTGGTTCGGTAGATGTAGGTGTAGTCGGATCGATGGTATTCACTTCAGTGAGGATTGACATTGGCCGTGTAGTTGATTTTTTATCTAAAAGTTGAGTAGGTAGGCGTATATCCAAAGCCTTAATAATCTTGGATGCAAACTCTAGATCAAATCTAAAATTTTCTGAGCCAGTTGAATGTGTAAATTATGGCTGGCTTTATACGCTAAAAAATGAGCAAGAGGAAAAGTTCCTAGTAAACTCAAATCTCCTACTAAATCCAAAATTTTATGACGGACTGGCTCATTTGCAAATCTCAACGGTGGATTTAACCAGCCTTCTGGGCCACAAACGAGTGCATTATCCAAACTGCCACCTTTAATTAACCCTGTTTTTTGTAAGTGTTCAATTTGATGTAGTAACCCAAAAGTACGCGCAGGAGCAATTTCCGTAGCAAAGCTAGCAGAAGCGTTTTCTAGTTCAGCGGTTAGCGACCAACTATGCCATTGATTACCAATAGCGGGCAGGTCAAAATCAATACCGTAACTAAAGCGGGTTTCTGGTGCTGGGAGGGCACATACAAAGGCATCCCCTTGATAGACCCATATTGGTTCTGTAATAGCTAAGGGAACTTGGTTGTTAGCGGGTTGTGAGACTAAGCCAACTTGGGCAATATTGGCTGTCCACACACTTGCTGAACCATCTAAAAGTGGAACTTCTGGGCCATCAATTTCAATCCGGGCATTATCCACGCCCATACTTGAAAGTGCTGCCAACAAATGCTCTACCGTGCGAACATATACCTCACCCTTACCCAACTGAGTTGAGAGAACAGTGTGATTAACTGCTGCAACTTGGGCTGGAACGATTGGCAAATCCGGTAAATCCACCCGCACAAAGTAACGTCCACTTCCCGCCTCGGCTGGTAATATCCGCACCTGGGTATTCACACCGCTATGCAGTCCCACCCCTATTTGGGTGATTTGGGCTGCTAGAGTGTGCTGTCGCATAGCCGAAAAGTCAATATATTTCCTTTAGTATTGTTCATCGTCTGTTTTGGCAAACTCCCTGATATTCCCTGAAAAATGTCATTAATCCCTTTATCGGAACAGTATTGAGGTAAATGTAAAAATTAGCAAGCTAATCCAGAAAAGTTAATTGTCATTTGTCCTTTGTCCTTTGTCCTTCGTGATTCACTAATGACCAATGACTAATGACTAATTAAAATCTTTCGCCAATACCGAAATTAATTCGGCTATCACCATCATCGTTGATACCATAATCAATCCGAATTGGCCCCAGTGGAGACTGGACGCGAACGCCAAGACCATAACCATAGCCACTGCCATTTTTGTTCAACACTTCAGCAGCCCTAGTACTAGTTCCCAGATCACTGCCGAGATCAAAAAATAGTGCGCCGCTAACTACTGAAAAAACTGGAAACCGATACTCAACTGATGCTTGCACATAAGAGCGTCCACTACCTAATGCTCCTTCTTCATAACCCCGAACGGAGTTGCTACCCCCAAGGGTAAAAGCTTCGTAAGGAGGCAAGTCACCGAGGATAGTTCCTGCTTGCAAGTTAAATGCTAAGGTTTGTGCCCCTTTGCTGAGGCTAATCAGCTTGATGGGTAAATATTGGCTGTAGCTACCCCGCAATCTGGTGAGGAAGATGTTGCCTAGCCCCACAGGAACTGACTGATCAACTCCAAAGCGGAGATAAGAACCACTAGTGGGTTGCAGGGGGTTATTACGGAGATCGCGCTGTGCCCCCACTTGCAACAGTAGTAAATCGTCTTGACCGCTGCTAGAGAGGGTCAGTGGAATTTCATCACTCAGGCGGTTTCCAGTATCATCATCAAATACCGCTCCTGTTTTTCTCAGATTGCCGTCAGCATCACGGGCGGAAACTCGTTGATACTGCAAACCCGCTGAGGCAGTCCAGACAGAAGTTTTATAAGGATTGGCAGACAGGGGACGGGTAAAGGTGACACCACCACCTAGACGGAGAATGCGGGGGCGATCCTGAGAATCTACATCCGTAGGATTACCCGAATCAAACGTCCTAATGTCTTCATCTTTACCATCGAAAATCAACGAAATAGAACTGCGACGGAAAATATTGGTTGTGTAGGAAGTCCGGTAAGGATCTCCTGCGATCCAGGGGTCGGTAAACCGCAAGTCAAATAGCAGTTCTCGTTCTCCTACTTGTATTTCTGTCCCCAGTTTTTGGTTCCTACCGTTCAGGTTTTGCTGTTGATAGCTAACTGTTCCAAAAAGTCCGCTAGCAGAACTAATCCCTGCCCCAGCCGCAATAGAACCGCTGCTGCGTTCAGCTACATTCACTACTACATCCACCTTGCTGGGATCGGTACCAGGGTCAAGGGACACATTCACATCTTCAAACAGTCCCAGTCCATACACGCGCTGTAGGTCTTTTTGTACTGTGTTGCGATTGAATACTTGTCCTGGCTTCAACTCCACTTCTCTGGTAATGATGTACTCCTGTGTCCGTCCGCGAATTGGTTGTCCTTTCTCGTCTGTTTCCTGACCATCTTTGTTGCGGAACCGGACTCTAATATTCTCTACTACCCCTTCTGCTACTTGTAAGGTAACAACTCCGCTTTCAGAGACTTGTGGCGCTCCAATTACGTTGGCTAGGACGTAACCTTGATCTTGATACCGCTTGTTTAACTGCTTGATGCCTTCTTGCAAATCACGCAAGTTGAGAATTTTGCCATACTGCTCCTTAAATACTTCATCCACACTATTAGCTGGGAGTACAGAAGCAACACCAGTGCCAGGATTGGCTTGCACTTCTACTTTACTGAGGACGGGGTTAGGCTGGACAACAAAGCTAACTCGCACTCCCAAGGGGGTATCTTCTGGCGCTGCTTGGACGTTGGAGAAGAAGCCAGTACCAAAGATGGCGTTAATATCTTCTTGCAGTTGGCTGCGGGTGGTTGTTTGTCCTGGTTGGGTACGAATTACTCTGTAAACTTGGCTTTCCAGTTCTGGTGATAGTTGGCCAGCCTGGGATCTAACTACAACTTCCGATACAAGTACGCGGGGATCGTTGGCTTCTGGAGCTGTGCTGGGTTGAGTATTGCCCGGAGTTGTCGGTGGATTAACATTCTGCGGACTAGGAGTAGTGCCTGGGAGCGGGTTAACATTCTGGGGACTGGGAGTAGTGCCTGGGAATGGCGCAGGTGTTCTTTGTTGACTTGCTGGGGGGGGGATATCTGGAGTAGCTGATGGATCTGGATCTGTGGGTAATAAAGGTTCCGTTGTCGGTGGATTGACATTTTCTGGGACTGGAGTGGTCTCAGGAGTTGGAGAAGGCGTTGGTTCTTGAATTTCTGGCGGTGGAATGTCTGGAGCCGGAGACGGCTGTTGAGTAGGGCTGGGATTGATTTCAGGGGTTTGTGCAATTGTTGGCGTTGTGGAGGTTGGCACAATTACCTCTGGGGTCGCGCTCGCTGCTGGGTTGGCAGGGTAAATTGCGACGACGCGGGATTGGGGACGCTCCGCCTCTATAACTCCTGTGGATTTAGGTCGAGATTCTAAACTTTTACTAGAGTTAACCTGACCAGTGTCCTTTTCTGGCTGCTGATTTGTTTCTAGTGTCAAAACTTCTGTTGTCTGTTTTGAACTGTTGGCGGTTTCTGCATTTGCACTCAATGAGCCACCCAAAGGGGCTGCAATTGCTACTGCTGCCAGCAATACGGGAGATAAACGCATTTTACTTATATTCCTCTTCACGACCACACACACACGATCACAAGGCAATAATGCCCTTATGCCAAAGGTAAAATTTCAAAACATAATTTTTTTCTTTTGCTTTTTTACTTTACAAGGCAAAAGGCAAAAGGCAAAAGTTAAATATAATTCCTTCTGACCTTTTGGTTTTTACCTGGTTAACTTATAGTTTCTACTGCTTTTAGCACTCTTTGTAAGACCTCCTGGTAGGCATCCTCTACATTTCCTAAGTCTCGGCGAAAGCGATCTTTGTCCATTACCCGTCGGTTTGAGTCTTTTTCTGCGGTATCCCACAAACGGCAGGTGTCGGGGCTAATTTCATCTGCCAAGAGCAACTGCTGTTGTGAGTCCAAACCAAACTCTAGTTTGAAGTCTACTAGGGTAATGCCACACCGCTGCCAAAAGTTATTGAGAAATTCATTGATTTGCAATGCTAGATGTGTAATTGCGTCTACTTGTTCCGCAGTCGCTAGTTCTAGCAGGTACAGGCGATCGCGTGTCAACAAAGGATCTCCTAATTGATCGTTTTTATAATAGAACTCAACCAAAGGCTGTTTCAGAATTGTACCCACTGGTAAACCTGTTTGCTGACACAAACTGCCAGCAGCAATATTTCTGATCACCACTTCTAAGGGTAAAATCTTTACTGCTTTCACCAGCATCTGATTCGGGGCAGGGCTGTCGATAAAGTGAGTCTTTATACCATAAGCCTCAAGCTGTTTAAAAAGCTGGCTAGAAATGCTACAATTAATTTTTCCTTTCCCTTCGATGTTGCCACGCTTTTGGGCGTTAAACGCCGTGGCATCGTCCTTAAAATCAGCCAACAAGACTTCTGGATCGTCCGTTGTATAAAGAATTTTTGCTTTGCCTTCGTATAATTTGGAATTAACAGACATGGTGGCAGGTAATGTTTTAGGCGATGGACAAAAGTTGTCTTTTGAGGCTTCACCATTTTATCTTTAGTTATTAACTATTAACCATTGGTGACTATTTAAGAGGAAGCTGGGGCAGGGTTAAATAACTAATAACCAATGTCCAGACCGATTTTCTCTGCTCGATCGCTGCTTAATAGCCAGTTCCCAAAGATTTAGAAATTAATCTCTAACTTTTAATAGATGACAATTAGCTTCCGTATATAGTATTTTTGCCTAAGTAGTTTTACTGTCAGGATTGTAATTGTTTTCGAGAAAATAAAGTTACTAATACATACTGGTATGTGATAATAATAGTACCTCAAGGTTTTGACTGAAGCTAATTACAATTTGAACTTCATAAATTAAGATGAGATAAATTTAGAACAGGGAGGAAAATCAAATATTTTCTCTAGTAACTTAGCGCAAAGTTTTTTGTAATATTTACAACACAAAGTATTTTAAGCTTTATCCTCTAGTATCAAAATCTAAATCAACTAATTTCTGCATCATCAATTGGAAAAGGAGTTGGATGATTTGATTTCCCCCAGTTTGGCAAAAGAAGATTAGGTTAGCTAGTGATTCAGCTTCAGAAACCCAAATACAAGGTGAATTGAATAAATGGAGAAAAAAATAGTGAACAAGGATGATTTTCTGTTCCCTCGTGGTCGCTACTACGGTCAAGTTAAGCCAGAAAACTTGGTTTTTAATGCAAATCTACAGGAATTTGCTCAACGCGTAAGTTACATTTGCAACTTAGAAACAGGTGGAAAAGTGCCTCCAGATACAGCTTACGAACAAATAAAGGAACTGTGGAAACAGTTGAAACGCTCAAAAAAAGAGCTAGGAATTGGCGAAGCTCCGTTTCAAGATGACCAGGGAGAGGCTAAAGATTGAATGGGGTACGGGGCATTGGGAACTGATAAATGACCAATGACCAATGACTACTTAGTAAGCATTGTCCAAATACCATCCCAGGACTCTGGAGGCGGCGTTTGTTGGTAATTACGCGCACGCTCTAGGTGGATATCAACAGCTTGATCTTGAGGTTGGATGGATTTAGCGGCTTCAAAACAGGCGATCGCTTGTGAGAAGTTGCGCGATAAATAAGCAGCGCGTCCAGTATCATAATGAAATAAAAACTCTTGAGTGTTGGCATCTAACTCAGTAGTGCGATCGCCAATTAACTCGTAGATATTAACTGCCTGGTGTTTCCCTTTGACTCGGATTTTATCTAACTGGCGCACCCAAATGCGATCGCTGCACAATTGGTAAGTAAATTCACTTAAAATAATATCACAACCGTAATCTTTTGTTACCGCTTCCAAACGCGAACTTAAATTTACACCATCTCCAATTACGGTGTAATCCATCCGTTTGCGGGAACCAATATTACCCGAAACCACATCCCCAGAACTAATCCCAATGCCAATACGAATTTGCGGTTGCGCCTGGATAATTCGCCGTTGGTTAAATTCCTCTAAGCGGCGTCTCATATCTAACGCTGACTGCACAGCCCTCCAAGCATGATTTTCTGTCAATGGTAGCGGCGCACCAAATACCGCCATTAAGGCATCACCAATAAATTTATCGAGAGTGCCTTCGTGGTTAAAAACCGCCTCTACCATCGTTTCAAAATACTGATTGAGCAGCAATACCACCTCAGCTGCACCGAGATTTTCTGTAAGTGTGGTATAGCCCCGGATATCAGAAAACAAGATAGTTACTTCCTTGCGTTCGCCTACCATTAAAGCATCTTCCCCCAGTGCCATAACTTGTTCGGCGACATGGGGCGTCAGGTAGCGGGACATGGTAGTTTTCATCCGTTTTTCCTGAGTAATGTCTTCTAAAACCACCAAACCACCACGTACACCGCCTTCTGGGTTAGTCAGGGGATTAACAGTAAGATTGATATTGCGTTCTAATGTTTGTACCTCATTAGAAGTGAGAAACTCAGATTGGGGAGTCAGAGGTTGATTCCAGGGAATAAAAATATCGGGGTTATTGCGATCGCGCAGTGCTAGTATTGAGTGCTGAGTGTTGAGTGCTGAGTGCTGAGTTTCAGTCAGTAATCGGCACGGGCTAAACGCCCCGCTATCGCTAACACCACTCACCACTTGATAAAGTCCCAGCATCAAACTTTGCTCTGGCACATAATGTTTAGCTCCAGTTTTGAGACTATCTTCTAGTCGCATTTGGAGATTTTCAATTGGCACAACTTCCCAAACTAGGCGACCAATCAAATTTTGTTCCCACAAAAGCTTGTTGTTCTTACTATTAGCATCTCCTATCGGGCAACCCAGCAACTCTAGGGCTGCATCATTAATCGTGACAATCTGTCCTGCCATATCTGTAGAAATCACAGCATCTGACAGACTTTGTAAAATATCTTTTTGATACTGTTTTTCTAACAGCACATTTTCAAACAGCCGAGCATTTTCTAAGGCAATTCCTGCCTGATTATTAAAAGCCCGCATAAACTCTTCATCAGAAGCAGTAAAACTGCTTTGTTGCTTATTAATTAATTGTGTAACGCCAATCAATTCATTTGCAGAATTAAATACTGGTAAACACAGGATATTGCGAGTTATATAACCAGTTTTTTTATCTGTAGTCGGATCAAAGCGGGGGTCTTTATAAACATCGGAAATATTTAAGGCTTCGCCAGTGGAAGCTACATATCCGGCAATGCCACGGTTAGCAGGAATGCGAATTTCTATCAAGTTTGTGCCATCTGCTGCCGCTGCTACTTTCGTCCAGAGTTCGTTTAGCTCTTTACGATATAAAAACAGTGTACTGCGGTCTGCTTGCATTAAAATTCGAGCTTGTTCCATGACTATTTGCAAAGTTGCTTCTAAATCTAAACTTTGCCCCAGTGTCTGAGTTGCCCGCAACAAAGCCGTTGCACCTCTTTGATTACGAGCCGCTACATAAAAAGATTGGCAGCTTTCCAGGATAATCCCAATTGAAGCCGCAAAGTCTCGAAAACGTTCTTCATCATCATGATTAAACGGAACATTCCCAGTTTTATTAGCTAGTTGCACTACCGCTACAGTCTGGTTTTTGCTACTGATAACGGGCATACATAAAATATTACGGATTTTATAGCCCATTTGTTTTTCAAGTTCTGGGCTAAATAGGGGATGAGTATAAGTTTCAGATATATTGAGATATTGACCTGTACTGGCAACATGGCCAGGGATACCCACTGTAATAGGAGTACGAATCTCTAAGAATTTTTGGGTATTATCTTGAGGAACTTTTGACCACAATTGACCTTTGTCATAGTCAACTAAAAAAATGGCTGTATGTTCTGCTTGGAGAATTTGACCAATTTTGAGCGTGATAGCTTCTAATACTTTCTCCAACATAGTTTCTAGAGCTTCATTATTGATCAGTTCAATAGCTCTCAGAAATTGCTGGAACTCAGCAGTTATAAAGTCGAGTAAGCAAACAAATTCATTAACAGATAAGTCTTTGACGCGACGCAGTAGGGCGTGAGCACGATTAACTTGAGTCAGTTCAGTTAATGTAGCCAAGACGCTGCCAGAGTTGGGGAGTGTCACGTCGCTTCGCTCCGAATTAAAAATTCAAAATTCAAAATTAATAATCCCCATAAATAAATGGGCTTGTATCATGAGTCTGTTTCGCTCATCGGAATTTTAGATTTTGGGCATAGGGCATGGTTATTAATTCTTCTTCCCCTGCCTCCCCTGCTACCTCATCTCCCCACTCCCTTATTTTGCCAACTGTTCAGAAAATATCACCTTTTGATAGTAATCTTGTAGCTGCCTGGTAGCAGCTGCCCAACCCCAACTTTCTGCTTCCTGGCGGGCATTTTGACGGATGATGTCTCGTTGTTGTTTTTGTTCTAAGAGTCGAACAGTAGCAGCTAACGCTCCTTTAATATCTGCTGTTGGCTCAAAAAGATATCCATTTACGCCGTCTGTGACAATATCAGGAATTCCCCCGGAACGGGCTGCTACCACGGGACAGCCAGCAGCCATTGCTTCTAATAGCACTAAGCCTAGTGTTTCTGTACGGGAAGGAAAGATGAAGGCATCAGCACTCGCAAAGGCAGAACCTAACTCTTGCCCCATAAGATAGCCAACAAAATAAGTGTTTGTGCCAGCAAAGTGTTTTTGCAATGCTTGACGGTGCGGCCCATCTCCAACCAATGCTAACCGCGCTTCGGGAATTGCTTCTAAAATTGGTTTGATGCGCTCAATTTCTTTTTCAGCAGAAAGCCGCCCCACGTAAAGTAGCAATGGACTTTCTGGATGATTTTTTGATAGGCGCGATCGCATCTCTACACTAGCTAAATCAGGATGAAATAATTCCGTATCCACCCCGCGTTGCCATAAATCTACACGTTCAATACCATGTGCTGTCAGTTCCTTCACCATTGCTGTGGAAGTACACAGATTTAAAGCTGCTTGATTATGAGCGCCTTTGAGCAGTTCCCAAAGAAAACCCTCCAGCATCCCCAAGCCGTAATGCTGAAGATATTGGGGTAAATGTGTATGATAAGAGGCCACCAAGGGGATTTTGAGGATTTTGCTATAAAATATCCCAGACAAACCTAAAACTGCTGGATTCACGACATGAATAATATCTGGCTTGAACTCTTCCAAAGCGTACCCAATGGCTGGGCGGGGAAGTGCCATTTTCAATTCTGGATACAATGGCAGAGGAAAGCCAGTAACGCCGTAAACTTTAGCGCCTTTGTGTTCTGTGATGCCTCCATCAGGGGCAATTACCAGCACTTGATTACCACTGCGCTGTAGATGGTCAACAGTATGGCGCAGACGCGTTACAATGCCGTCAACCTTGGGTAAAAAGGTTTCGGTGAATAGGGCAATTCTCATATAAAACTATTCAGTCCAGGCAGATAA
Organism: Nostocales cyanobacterium LEGE 12452; assembly: GCA_015206945.1. GTDB lineage: Bacteria > Cyanobacteriota > Cyanobacteriia > Cyanobacteriales > Nostocaceae > Nostoc. The sequence goes on from JADEXV010000021.1 coordinate 40,511, forward strand.
TCTCAGCTTAAGAGTGCATTTTGCTATTAAACACAGAGTAAACTGTCTCGCGTCCTGTAATCAATTCTGCACAATCAAAATAACTGTAGTAAACAGTAAACAGTAAATTTAGTAGTAGCTGGAAGATACACCTGATAAATAATAAATAGTTGGTCGTCATATTGTGCTAAAATACGACGACCATTTTTAGACCCACGATTTACTGGGGTTTATTTTAATTTCTGTGCCAAGAGACTTTAGGCAGAATTTGTTTGTGATCTACTCGCGTCTGATACTTGATGGCAAAGTTTAACAGAGAATCAAGGAGAGAATCAGAGAGCAGATGAGGCTGCAAACCTAAATCGAGCAATTTGGTGTTTTTAGCGTTGAAGTAATGTTCTTCTTTTTCAACTCTGGGATTATCTAAATGATTGATTTCTACCTTCAATCCCATAGCGTTACCAGCTTTTTTCACCATCAATGCCAAGTCACCGACGCTAAATTGTTCGGTAAATTGGTTAAATACGCGGAATTCACCAGCTTCGGCAGGGTTAGCGATCGCTAATTCCACACATCTGACTGTATCCCGAATATCCAAAAATCCGCGAGTTTGTCCACCTTTACCGTAGACAGTTAACGGATGTCCAATAGCTGCTTGAATACAAAAGCGGTTCAGCGCAGTACCAAACACACCATCGTAATCCAGCCGATTAATCAATAGTTCGTCTATCCCCGTTTCTTCGGTTAAGACACCATAAACTACACCCTGATTTAAATCAGTTGCCCGCAATCCCCAAATCCGGCAAGCAAAGTGGATGTTATGACTATCATGAACTTTGCTTAAATGGTACATCGAACCGGGCTGCTTGGGATAAGGTAGGGTATCCTTGCGTCCATTGTGTTCAATGGTGATATACCCTTCTTCGATGTCGATGTTGGGCGTACCGTATTCGCCCATCGTCCCCAGCTTCACCAAATGACAGTCGGGGAAATCTTCCCGCATGGCGTACAGCAAGTTCAACGTCCCAACTACATTATTGACCTGGGTAACAACTGCATGTTCTCGGTCAATCATGGAAAATGGGGCCGAACGCTGTTCGCCAAAATGCACCAGAGCATTTGGCTGAAATTGCTGTAATGTCTTATGGAGAAACTCGTAATTCGTAATATCGCCGATGAACAAGTCGATCGATTTACCAGTCAAATCTTGCCAGCGCTGGAGACGTTGTTGAATTAGTGCGATCGGAGTGAGAGTTTCAACACCAAGTTCATTATCCCAATGCCGCCGCACCAAACTATCTAAAATTCCAACTTCATAACCTCGATTGGAAAGGTAAAGAGCAGTTGCCCAACCGCAATATCCATCACCACCAATAACCAGGACTTTCATCTTCACCAGTTTTTACTCGCTGATAGCTAAATCTATCAGGTTTCTGTCCCCTCTCAATCATCATTCTGGGAGAGATGTGGATTTAGAGAGCAGCGAGCAAGGGAAAATGGGGAAAATGCAGGGAATTCTCCTCACTCAGGACTTCGGAATGCGATACTGCTGGGCAATGTAATAAAACAAACGATAGTAATCTTGAAAATCTTGGCTCTTGCTTCGTCCCTGCCAATAGTAGTTCACTGGACTCTGAGTTAGTGTAAGTCTCATTGAACCTCCTCGTCGATCGACTTCTACAACTAGCACCCCAGATACTCCTTGGGCGGTCTGAAAGTTGGATTTAATCTTTTTTACTGACTCTCGCTCGTTTGGTAGCTGCTGACTTGCCCACCCCCGAATTTGCACGGAGTTATTTTGTGGTGAAATAAACGCAATTCCATCACCATTTTCTGAGGCTGCTAAAGAAGTCCAGTTACTTGGATATGGAAATTCAAAGCCATAACGGGAGTTGGTATAAGTTTTCCAGGCGATCGCTCCAGCGTTAAAATCATTTGCAGTACAACCCGACAGCATGATTAACAGGGCAATGACTCCGCTAACGCTGGCGGCAAATCGATAAATTCTTCGCCCCAAACTACAAAAAATTTTATTAGCAGTAGCCATTTACATCACACACGCATTTTGCCAAAGTTACTGATTTTATAGAAATACCAGAAGCTCAGATCAATACCTTCGCCAATTTACGAGTTATTCACGAATCGGGAAATGCACCGAAAGAGCGCTCATGAAAAATTCAATAATATTCAGGATATTTACCATTCTCTTTAGAACTCTCGATAGAAGAAGCTCAGAGAAAGTGCTTTATCACACAAAGTATAGACGGTGTATCTTAGATAGATCGGCTAAATTTGGAGCTTTTTCACTTCCCAACAAACACATCTTGGCAATTTTCGTCAAATCTCTCTGTAGTTTGCATCGTTAAGCCAAACGACCAAAAACCCCCAGATTATTGATATTTCTGGCTTACCAGATTCGGATGTGGTATCTCGCATCCACGCGCAAATTTGAATAAATGGGGATAGATCCCATATCACCGACTTGGTGACGCTCCAAATAATTAAAAAGTAAGCCAAGTTAGACAATCGTTGGTTGAGCGATCGCTAATTCCCATCCAAAATTAATTCTGAAAGCTTTGTATTGAGCGATAAATCACTCAATAAACAGCATTGTATCCTCAGACTGTAAATAAATGTAACGAAATTAGCGTTAAAACGTTTTACTGTCTTGACAACCAATAAAAGAACCGATAACTTGATATACATACCCGGGTAAGACCGTTAAAGAGTTATATGCAAACGCAAACTAAGCAAAAGGTCACTTTGTATTTATCGCCAGAGTTGCACAGAAAACTGAAGATTCGTTCAGCAGTTGATTCCGAGCCAATGTCAGAACTTGCCGAACGTGCCCTTGGTTTTTACCTATCTAATCAAGAGTTAGTTGACGAGTTAGAAGATTCTACTTATGGGCGGACTCATAGAGTTTATTCATGCCCAACCTGTGATAGCTCGCTAGTCTTACGTGATGGGGAACTGGTTACTTTAGGCAATCAACCAGGAGTAGTTGGTCAAGAGCATCTCTCTCTCGATGAGATGGATGAAAATGAAACCAATCCCAAGGGTGAGGAAGAGTTAGTTCCTTGCTAGATAGATATTTATGATTCGGTTTTATTTACCAGAAGCAATGTCTCTACTGTCTCTATAAGGTCTCAAGTAGGTCGAAGTATGAACGAAGAGCTCAAAATCCTAATTCAAGCTCAATACCCTTTAATCTACCTTGTGACCTCCGAGGAAGAGCGGGCCGAGCAAGCAATTTCCACAATCGCCCAGTTATTAAAGCCCCAGCGTCGAGTATTTGTTTGGACAGTAACACACGGGATTGTTGAGTATGGTCAACCCCGTAATGTCACCCAACATAATACCGTGTCTCCAGAGGCGGCGATTGAGTGGATCATCCGGCAGAAAGAACCAAGTATATTTATTCTTAAAGATTTACATCCCTTTATAGATGCGCCTGCGACTAACCGATCGTTGCGTGATGCGATCGCTAGTTTCAAAGGTATGCAAAAGAACATCATTTTGATGTCTCCGATGCAACAAGTACCTATAGAACTGGAAAAAGAAGTTGTTGTTCTCGACTTTACATTGCCAGATATGGCTGAGTTGAATAAAGTTTTAACTCACCATATAGAGCAAAATCGTGGTCGGCGACTGACAACAGAAGCCAGAGAAAAACTTCTCAGAGCTGCTTTAGGTCTAACTAAAGATGAAGCTGAGAAAGTCTACCGTAAGGCACAGGTAACTAAAGAGCGTTTGACGGAAGATGAAGTAGACATCGTTTTATCTGAGAAAAAGCAACTAATTCGGCGCAATGGCATCTTAGAATACATTGAAGAAGATGAAACTATTGATGCTGTAGGTGGCTTAGAAGAGTTAAAAAGATGGCTCAAGCAGCGCTCTAACGCTTTTACAGAAAGAGCGAGAGAGTATGGTTTGCCTCAACCAAAGGGGATGCTAATTTTAGGAGTTCCCGGTTGCGGTAAGTCATTAATTGCTAAAACTACTTCCCGGCTGTGGGGTTTACCACTGTTACGGTTAGATATGGGGCGAGTTTACGACGGCTCAATGGTGGGACGAAGTGAAGCAAACTTGCGGAACGCCCTAAAAACAGCAGAATCTATTTCCCCAGCGATTTTGTTTATCGATGAATTAGATAAATCCTTTGCTGGTAGTGGTGGTTCCTCTGATTCTGATGGGGGGACTTCAAGTAGAATCTTCGGCTCTTTCCTCACTTGGATGCAAGATAAGAAATCACCAGTGTTCGTGATGGCAACTGCCAACCGAGTAGAACGCTTACCTGGGGAGTTCTTGAGGAAAGGACGCTTTGATGAAATCTTCTTTGTCGATCTGCCAACACCGGAAGAACGGCAGGATATTTTCAATATTCATCTGACCAAGCGCCGTGAAGACATCTCTCGATTCGATCTTGAGCAATTAGCCAAGATGTCTGATGGCTTTTCTGGAGCAGAAGTTGAACAAGCGATCGTTGCGGCAATGTATGAAGCTTTTGCCCAAGATCGGGAGTTCACCCAACTAGATATTATTGCTGCACTGAAGGCAACATTGCCGCTGTCTCGAACGATGCAAGAACAAGTAACGGCTCTGAGAGATTGGGCCAGACAGCGCGCACGCCCCGCAGCATCCTCCGTAGCTGAATATCAGCGAATGGAGTTTTAAAAGCTTTCCTCTGCCATCCCAGGGGGAAAGGCTAGCTGAAAATGCTAGCAGTTATAAGAAAAGCCGCATCCTGTTAAGCGCGGCTTCGCCCAAAACAAACCGTTGTCGTTTTTCTCAATCTTCTCATTGGAGGAAACCCAAATGTCTCACTTTAGCACCCTGCGTACCAAAATCACCGATGCCGAAATCCTCAAGGCTTCCTTGCGCGACCTCGGTATCAGCGTAAAGACTGAAGCTGATGTCCGTGGTTATAACGGTCAGCGTGTCCGTTCTGACATCGTTGCCGTGTTGGAAGGCGAATATGACCTCGGCTGGTCTCGCAATGGCGATGGTTCTTTTGACCTAATCGCTGACTTGTGGGGCGTTGCTAAGAAGCACAACCAAACCGAGTTGATCAACTCAATCAACCAAAAGTATGCCGTTAACAAAACTTTGGCTGAAGTGAAACAGCGCGGTCTGCAAAACGCCAATGTGAAGTTGGTATTGCAATAACAATTTCTCTGCGCGTTCCCAAAGCTGTACGGGTTAACCATATAAGTAGCGGTTAGCCCGCTTTTTTATCGGGACTGAGATTTATTTCTCAGTCCCGATTTTTATAGTTTATTTACAGCAGTGATGTTGTTCGGGATCTTCGATTTTTGACGGCTGACAAATAACAGAGAGCGATCGCCAGTTGCAGTTTAGAAATATTCAACTTATGATTTAGACGGCGAAAGGAAAAGCAGTGATTGAGTCGAGTTAAGGTTTTCGATCTACTGACATTAGCCTCTGTGCACAATACGCTGCTGAAAAAGCACGACCAAAAGTAAGAAGCCACCACGGAGTACGAGCTGCCACCAAGGAGTAATGGTTCCTTCAAGATTTAAAAGGTTGTACATCATTCCTAATAAAAGTACACCGACTAGCGTCGGAAATACGCTCCCCTGACCCCCTGCGAGAAACGTTCCTCCCATGACGGTGGCGGCGATCGCATCCGTCTCCCAGCCAAAGGCAGCCACAGGCTGACCCGCCCCTAGACGACCTGCGAGAATAATACCAGCAAGGCCTGAAAGTAACCCGCTAAATGTGTAGACTGCTAGCTTTACTCGGTTTGGGTTCACGCCCATGAGTCGGGAGGCTTCCTCGTTGTTGCCAATAGCGAATATGTGCAAACCTAATCGGCTTCTGTGCAGCATAAACCAAGCCGCAAAATATAAGAGTCCAACTATCAGCACGGGTACAGGAACCCAACCAATGAACCCCCTACCCAGCCAAACAAGTCCCGATGCTGCTGAAGGTACGGCGATCGACCTCTCCTCGGTGATGCTCAACGCTAGCCCCCGTGCAGCACTGGCAGTGAATAAGGTAACAACGAACGGCTGAAGCCGCGCGCGAGACACCAAAAGACCATTGACCACACCCAGCAACGTGGTGCTAGCAATGCCGGTGATGATCGCCACAAAGCTTCCTTGTTCAGCAAGCATTGCTGCGACGACACCGCCCAAAGCAACCAGGGAACCCACGGACAGATCGATTCCTCCACTCAGAATCACGACAGTCATGCCCAGCGCGACGATCGCCAGCATACTGTTCTGTCGCATGATGTTCATGAGATTAACAGGTGTCAGGAACGTTTCATAACGAAAGGATGCAAAAACAGCCAAACTAAGGAGTATGAGCAGCACGCTCTGGGAGGTGATGAGCTTGCCAAGATGCCGCATACTTGCAAGCGCAAGAGACTTTGTGGCAGCCATGACGCGTTAAACCTCCTTAGTAATGTTTTTTGTCCATCGTGGAAGCTCAGGATAGTTCCAGGTTATCTTTTTTCTATTTTAGGGTGAGAACTACCTAGTACAGCACGGCGTAAATAAACCACCCATTCCAAATCAACAAAACTCTTACGCTAGATTCCTTTTGACTTCCGCCTTGCGGTACTAGTATGCTTCATCTACGAAATCCTTGGCGTTGGTCACGTCGAAGAGTCTGTCTTTAAGAATAATCCGAGGAGGAATTTTCTTGCCAGCAAAATACTCTTCCATCGTGGCAAAAACAAGTGGGCCAAAACGCGGGTTCGACTCGACACTAACACCAAGCTCACCACGGATTATCGCCTCAAGTGCGGCTTTCTGACCATCAATTGAACCGACCATCACATCTTTACCAGGCTTCATACCTGCGGATTTGAGAGCCTGGATAGCGCCTAGGGCCATTTCGTCGTTGTGAGCATACACTGCGGTAATGTCGGAACCTTTAGCCTGGATGATGTTTTCCATTACACGCTGGGCCGCAGCCCGCGAAAAATCCGCCGTCTGTGTGGCGATGATTTTCATCTTGGGATAATCGGCGATCGCATTACGAAAGCCCTTAGCCCGATCGATTGCGACCGATGAACCAGCTGTTCCGGTAAGTTCCACGATGGATGCCTTACCATTGCTTGCCTTAGTCAGCCATTCGCCAACGCGGCGGCCTTGCGTGATAAAATCCGACCCAAGAAAGCTGACGAAATGTTCGCCTGGTTTTCCTGCCGCTTCACGGTCGATGAGAAAAACCGGTATTTTTGCCGCTCTCGCTGCTTCGAGTGCGGGCGTAAGACCCTCATACTCACGTGGTGCAAGAAATATCACATCAACTTGTCGTGCGATTAGATCCTCAATGTCGGCAAATTGCTTCGATGTCTGTCCCTGGGCATCCGTCATCAAAAAATCATAAGTTTGCTTACGCTTGGCGGCCTCTTCCTTAATGCTGTTCGTTTCGGCAATGCGCCACGGTCCGATGTTCTCCGTCTGCGAAAATCCGACAATTTTTTTTGTTTTTTCGCGTATACAGCCAGACAGCGAGAAAGCCGAAACAGTAATCACAACGTAGGCGCTAAATACCAAGAACTTTGGCATATAAGCTCCGATACCTGAGCATCCAAAACAGGTTTTATTCTTCATAACCCAATCATGTCTGAACGCTACATTGAGCTTATCTCAGATTTTGCCGACATCACAGAAGTATTGCCTAAAGTATAAATTACCATTTAGAAGAGAAATGATGGCTTCATAACGTGGGTCGCGGAAGTAGCTTTTTATAAGGAATTAAGCCCGCAAATGTATAAGTTACCAGCTCTGCTAATGGCTTATTCCTATTCATCAGCCAGATTAATAACTTATTTATAAATGAGAATTTCCTCACCAGCGATTTAAAAGCAACCGCTAGTTCTGCGGAGGCGACCTTTGAACCAGAAAATCCAGCTTCAGCAACGATTACGGTTACTGTTGAAGTGAAGGAATTGAGCAATGAGGAACTGCGCGATCGCCTTCAGCTAGAGCGCCGTGTGGAAAGAGCGTTTTTTGAGGCAGGGAAAGCTTTGACGGAACTGCGCAATGGGCTACGCCGTAGGCGATCGCAGGCTGTATCGCTCCACACACAAAACCTTTGAAGATTAGTGCCGCGATCGCTTTGGGCATAGCCGTCAAAAATCAAAATTTACGCCTAATGTGAATTAGAAAAAGGGCGGGAGAAGTAAGGGGTGTGTTAGTGACAGGTGTATGAGCCTATAACACGCTAGCGCATTCGGATTAGGATTATGAATTAATATCAAATGTTTACTACTCAGGCAAAACATTAACTGAATCGTTACTAAAATTTTGTTCAAGATAGCGTGGATTGCTTACTCCCACTTGCAAAAGCAGTGCTGTAACTAATGCACCGATAGCTGCTACCAAGAAGGTAGTTTTATAGTCAATATTCTCCACTATCCATCCACCTAGTAGAGGAGCAAGGATGCTGGCAGGGGCAATAAGGGTATTACCAAGACCTATATAGGCTGGTCGTTGGTGTTGGTTTCCAAACTCTAAGGTCATTACCGCAGCAATATTTTGCAGAGCTATCATACCTATTCCCTCTCCTATAAATACCAAGTAAAACCAGTTAGCATTTGATGCTAAACAAGCTAAAACCGAACTGAACGCACAGGCTACACAACCAATTTGTAGAATCAACTTGCAACCGATGCGATCGCCTAACCAACCCAAAACTAATCCAGCAATAGTTTGTGTGACCATCAATAGAGTCGTGATGAACCCAATAGATGCTTCTCCCATCCCATATTGATGTACGGCATAGAGTGTATAGAAGGGAAGTGGCATCAGTGCTAACTGTGAGATCATACGTGCGATCACAAAGCAACGGAAATTCTCATCACAACGGAGAATCACAATCAGACTGTCCCAAAATTCACGTCTACTTTCAAAGGCTGATGGTGTGATGCTTACTGGCTCTCGCGTCCTAGACATAAAAAACCAAGATAGAGCCATTGCCAAACTGGCACACAAAAAACACAGAGCAAAGTTAAATGGTTGAGCAATTTCCTTAAGCAGTAAACCAGCGATCGCAGCACCACAAACACTCATCAGATTACCAGATGCTGATAAAGTACCGTAAAAAATACCAAGCTTTTTGGAGGGAACAATTTTAGCAACCATACTTTGCCAAGCAGTAGCGCTAAACCCACCGCCTAGCCCTTGCCAAATGAGTATGGCAAATGTCAACAGTAAGATAGTTTGGTGATTGAATTTTAGTTCTAACAAAGCCACCAGTGCTAATCCTAAAAATGGAAGCTTCTGATGAATTGTCAATAACATTACAGTTGGTTTGTAACACTGTAGACGAGCTACTTTACTAGCTGTTAATAGCTGAGGTAGTTGCCAGCCTAAGCGTGGAATAGCTGGGATCAGACCGATGAGTAACGCAGAATCCGTAAGAGTACTAACAAATAGAGGAAGAATCGTGAAAAATGAAGCAAAACCACTCCCGAAACCAAAAAATCCACTTTCAATAACATTGACAGTAAAATTATGGCGAAGGTTTTTTTGAATTTCAGAATTAAGCATTTTTATAGATATTACAAGTTTGGTGATTTATTCTGTTTTGGGGAAACTCAGGCTGCATTTTAAACAGGTTTATCTGCTTTTTGTAGATACTTAGAAATCACCTAAGTACCCACAAAAATCTGAGTTCCATAAATTGTTCCCAAATGTTGTACTTAAATCACCGTTGAAAAATATTTTTGTAAAATATCCCAATTTTTGATGGTGAGCCTTACTGCAAAGGAGTTTGGGTCAGTGGCAAGTGTAGGTTAGCTTTGAAGTTGTACGTCTGTGGTGCGTGATTGGCAAGCAGTGTAGATTATGCCAAAGCTCACGCCTATTAATCATAGAGATTGACTTGACAATAAAATAGCGAAAGTATAGGCGTAGTTCGTTGTAGACATCGCCCAAAAGGTGTTGATAAAGGTTGATAGGACTTACGCATTGACAAAATAACAAAATAGTGAATTCATAAATAGGGGTCGTCTACTTTCTAGGTATCGGACAATTAGAGAAATTACTAAACCATCCACAGGACAATGCAATCTAGACCTCTAC
>JADEXV010000378.1 GCA_015206945.1 Nostocales cyanobacterium LEGE 12452
GGGAAGCAAGGGAGCAAGGGAGCAGGGGAGCAGGGGAGCAGGGGAGCAGGGGAGCAGGAAAGTTACAGTCAGTTTTCCCCCTTTGCCCCTCTGCCCCTCTGCCCCTCTGCCTCTTGTGCCCAATCCCCAGCCTCCTTTAAATAACTGATAAATGTTGATGTGAACCATCTAACACAGACGATATCAACATTTGTTCAAAGACTTTGGAAAGAGCAGTTTGAAAACGCTGACGATGCTTGATTTTGAAAAAAGGTCGAACTATTTCTGCGTAGGCGTAGCCCGGACTTCGGCTGCGCCCTTCGACTGCGCTCAGGGCAAGTCGCTCAGTGACTCCCGTAGTCATCGCACCGTTGCCTTCTCTATTATCAATAACTCGAATTGCCCGCAGAGTTCCTAGCTGGATTTCTTTTTTTACCATCAACTCAGAAATTCCAGTTGCGCCTACGCCATTTTCAATCGCGGCTTTTGCCATCTCACCACTGGTGAACACTAAAATTACATTCAGTTCGCTGAGGTTGATCCCCCAATTTTGCAACGCTTCTTCGAACCTTTGTTGGGTTCCAGATTCGCGCACCCGCATCACCCAAGGAGTTTGGGTTAGTTGACTTAAATCAACTTCTCCCCACTCAAACCAAGGGTGTTTTTGACCAACCACGATTTGTAAGCGATCGCTCGCCACTATTTCGTACTCCAGAGTACTCTGAAGCGCTGGCTTCACATCACCTTCCACCAAACCTAAATCAAACTGCCCCATCGCTGTACCGACACAAATCGTTTCTGCATTGGCAAGGGTACAGTCAATCTGGATACCAGGATATTGGCTCTTAAACTCACTAATCTTACTTGGTAGCCAGTAGTTGCCAATTGTCAGACTTGACCCTAATTTCAATTCACCCCGTTGTAGATTGTTCAATTCTCGCAATCCCCTTTCTGTCAAGGAAACTTGATCAAGAATTTTCTGCGCTTCCACTTGCAGTAATTTACCCGCTTCAGCAATCTCGATATGGCGACCAATCCGATGAAATAGTTTCACTCCGTATTCTTGCTCTAGGTTGTGGATCGCTGCACTGACAGCTGGTTGTGTAATATAAAGCTCCTCTGCTGCGCGAGTAAAGTGTAAGTTCTGCGCCACAGCCAGAAATATTTTTAGCTGCTCAAGCGTCATTCCTGCCATTTATCGTATCCCTAAGACTTGGTGTCAAAATTTTAATCACTTTCATTTATCATTTTGACAAATAAAAGCATTTGATTCTATCGGTTAGTTTGACTAAAGTATAAATCAAAGCTTCGGCATGGAATCAAACGGCAAGTAAAGAGCAGGGGACAGTTGCAGTAAGTTTTTTCCTTCTGTACCTTTGCACCTCTGCCCAATGCCCAAGCATGAAAATAAGGACATTCACAAATGAACGATTTAGTAACTGCAATTACCACAGGGATTACCGCATTCACTGCCACCAACATCGATGATATTGTCATTCTGACGTTGCTTTTTTCGCAAATAACTAAAACGTTTCGTAGCCGTCACATCCTTGCTGGTCAGTATCTCGGTTTTGCAGCATTGATCGTTGCTAGCCTTCCCGGTTTCTTCGGTGGACTAATCATACCGCAGGACTGGATTAGACTACTTGGGTTAATGCCAATAATCATTGGTGTAAGCAGTTTACTAAAACGCGAAGAGGATTCATCTGAGGAAGCTGAAGAAGAAACCGAACCGTCTTGTCCCTCTATAGTTAGGAGTTTTGTTTCTCCACAAACTTGCAATGTCGCCGCGATCGCCTTTGCGAATGGCAGTGATAATATCAGTGTCTACGTGCCCCTGTTTGCCAACTCAGAATTAGATAGTCTGCTGGTGATACTAAGTGTATTTTTTGGACTAGTGGGTGTATGGTGTTATACCGCTTACAAGTTAACTTACTTGCCTGCGATCGCCAACTTTTTAACTGAAAATGGCAATACTTTTGTCCCTTGTATCTTGATTGGTTTGGGCGTGTTTATTGTCACAGAAAATGTTACTTGGACTCTTTTATCCGTAGTTTCTAGTTATATATTCTCATTAATTTTAGGTTTCAATACTGAGCCGTCAAGTGAAGAACAAGAAAAATTAAGTGTCTAATAAAGAGGTACATCATTAATTTTCTGAGCAAAACGAATTTTAAACGGCAAAATATCTTACCCATCAACAGGAATCAAAACATGAAAATCTGGAAATCTCTGCTAATTGTCTTAATGATTGTCGCTAATCTAGCCTTTGCTCAACCTTCTTTTGCTGATAGACCAAAATTTAGCAAAAACCCTGATTACATCGAAGTCACTAAAGCACTTAAGCAACTCTCTCAGACAAAAGATGCCCAAACTCAAGTTGAAGGTCTGACACCAGAAGAAATTAAAAAAAGAACCGAAGAATTAACACTGCAAAAATATGCTTTAGAGACGGGAATCAATTGGGGTCAGTGCAACAACCAAACAGGTAATACCATAGCAGTATACGGTAAAAGACCAAATGATGAAGAAGATGAAGATGCCGTATACGAGAATGGTCTATATTTTCTAGGTGATGGTCAATCCACTAAAAATAACTGGGATTGTGATGGCATCTATCTACCGAATGATGTCCAGGTAGAAAATTTCACCTCTAGTCCTAATGGGCAAGGTGAAGAATTGACAGGAGCCGCTGCTCTGAAGATCCTTGATGGAACTCAGTTGGTAATTAAGAGGAATCCCGATACTGCTGCGATTGAATTGAATGTCCCGACTGTAAAGGTTCTAAACAGCAAAGAGGCTAACTGGTTTATCCCAGATATATCGCAGGATCTCATAAATACACGAGTTCCTAATGCGCCTAGCAATCAGTCTTGAAATAGAACTGCATAGTTTATTTTTGAATGATTGTTCTGAATTTAAATAGGGTAACAGCCAAAATCAGAGAAAAACAGTACAAACACTGGTGAAACATCTCTCCGATCTTGGCTCTTTTTTTTTGAATTTATCGAACAGAATTCAGGAGTCAGGAGTCAGAATTCAGTTGCGTATTTTGTACAATTGGCGGATGAATAATCGGCGTTTTTGCACCCCCACCCAATTGTAGGTTTGGTGGTGCAACAATTAATTCAGTCGCAGGTTTGAATCCCGACCGTAAGCCTTGCGTTAGCGAGTCATCGTTCGCTTTTAGCGTCTCGTAGAGAGCGTCTTGATTCTGACTCCTGAATTCTGACTTCTGAATTCTTCTTCAATTATTTATCCTCAATTTTAGGCTTGTTTTATTTTGATATCTGCATTAAAATAAATTTTGGAAAAAATGTACAATCACAACAGGCATATTTCAATAGCGCAACTATTGTGCTGGGTGCAAGTCATCTGGAAAGAGATTTTCTACTACCTTCGCATTTTTTTGATAAGAGCCGCTTTGGGGATAAGGGTGTTATTGATGCAGTTAAAATTGAAACCTACAGAAGAAGAAAAAGATAAAAAAAAGCCAGGACGACTGAATCCGTCCAGAATCCGAGATCACTTGGCAAATGAGCGTACCTATCTCGCTTGGATGCGGACAGGAATCGCTCTTTTAGGTTTTGGTGTCGTCATTGTGCGTCTGCGTGCCTTCCATGTACCTTTGGTACCCCGTCCTGGCAACGGCTGGAAGTTAGGTTTAGTTTTCTCGCTAGTGGGTTTAATTACGGTGTGGCTTTCAACGTCACACTATTTCGCTGTTCGTCGTGATATCGAAGAAGATACTTACGAACCAACAGACCGTTGGGTGTTGCTGTTCAGTCTAGCTGTGATGATTCTCGGAACTGGGGTAATCTATTTTGTTTTTACAACTTCCTTAGATCCAATGAGTCCAGTTATCCCTGAGTAATAGTATTTTTAAAACCGCACTTTGTATAACTCGAATAATTCCCCTGATTTGTGCGTTACGACTTTAGCACCAGCGGCCTTAATCGTTTTTTCCCACTTAGTCAAAGGCTCTAAAAACACCTCAGCACCCAGATAGGTTTCCAGAACTGCCCAATCTTCCGCTAAAGGCTGTTCTGGATTGAGAACATCAAATACAAAATGTCCACCTGGTTTTAACACCCGCTTGACTTCTGCTAGTACAGCATCCCAATATTCGAGGGGAAAATAGCAGCTAAATCCGGTGGCGATCGCAAGATCAAATTGCTCTGGTGAATAGTTTAACTGATGAGCTGCTCCCAACTCAACACCTTTGAACAGCTTAGAATTCAACTGCGGCCCGCGAGAATTCAGAGTATCGCGTGCCACATTACTGATTTCTTGCCCATGAAAAAATGCTTGCCAATCCCGCCAAGGATAGATTAAAAAGCTGATCCCACAGCCGATATCTATACAGTGTTGGTTCTTTTTAGGTTCAGCAACTTCCCAGAAAGGGGAAGCGATTCTCCCTGAAAAACTTCCAGAAATCCACTCACGGAATATCGGCATCGCCTGTACTTCTGCTGGGAGTTCAAAAGTTTCACGTTGATATTCTCGGTTAAAGCGATAGGCTATTTGGGCTAATCTTTCGTCCCAGTTGCTTGATTTGGGTGAACTAAAGAGATTTTGGAACTGAGAATCGGACTTTTTAGACATTTAGGTTTTTGCTACTCTTTCTTAGGATTGTAGTCAAATTCGCCAAGCGATCGCCAACGCCGAGCGGGTACGCCATCGCACCCCCATCCAATCTCCTGCTAAAGTTTGTCTGAAGTCATGGATACTAATGACCAATGACAAATGACAAATGACTACCTATTCAACTTTTTCATACCAGATACCTACTTTCTCAAAAGCACCATAAGCAAGCTTCAGAAAATTCACTATTCTCTGTTTCCCAATTATCCCAAATTCTTTATATTCTCTAGCTTCTGCAAAAGTCAGGCGATTTTGGTCAATTATGTTTCTTTCTCTGTATGCTAACTTCGGAAAATCTATAACTTTTATCTGATATTTATTTACTATGTTCTGATAGTTGGAGTCTGACTCTAGATGCTCCCAATCATCACACAGCCCTAAATTCCTTACCAGAATCAATACCTTAGCCAAAAAAAGAGTATGAAGAGAGAGGGCGCTCTGTAGTAGAGTTGTTGTCTTCCCAAACGACAACTCAAAAGCTACAATTCGCCCATGTTCGATATCCTATCACTGTTACAATGCC